>JADFNY010000237.1 GCA_022563115.1 Acidobacteriota bacterium
CAGTCGAACTGCAGGCTTCCGGAGCGCTCGAGGATCGCCGCCCACCAATCCTGGTTGTCCACGTACCAGCGCACCGTCTGTTCCAAGCCGGCCTCGAAGGCGACCTCGGGTTTCCACCCGAGCTCGGTCTCGATTCTGGCCGGGTTGATCAAGTAGCGACGATCATGGTTCGGACGATCCGCCACGTGCTCGATCCACTCGCTAGGTACTTTGCCGAGCAGGCGGATGACCTGCGAGACGATGTCGAGGTTGGTGAGCTCGTTGCGAGCGCTGATGTCGTAGATGGGAAGCTTCGAAGGATCGGTCGCGGCCTCGGCCGGGATCTCACCGGCGGGAGCGTCGACCATGGCGAGAATCGCGCGGCAATGATCGCGTACGTGCAGCCAATCACGCTTCTGCAACCCGTCGCCGTAGAGCGGCGCCTTGAGACCGCGCATGACGTTGGTGATCACCAGCGGAATCAGCTTCTCGGGGAACTGACAGGCGCCGTAGTTGTTGGCGCAGTGCGTCAACATGATGTCCATCTCGGGATACGTTTGCATGTAGGCGCGTACGAACATGTCGCCCGCCGCCTTGGCCGCGCTGTAGGGCGTCTTCGCGTTCAGCGGGCTGGCTTCGTCGAACCACTCCCGAGACCCGTCGAGCTCGCCGTAGACTTCGATCGTCGAGATGTGGACGTGGCGCCGAACCGGGTTGCGGCGCGAGACCTCGAGCAGATTCTGGCATCCGAGAGCGTTGGAGCGGGCGAAGTCCGAGGGCGTGACCACGGCGCGATCGTTGTGGCTCTCGGCGGCGAAGTTGACCACGACCTCGGGCCGATGCTGTTGATACACCCGCGTCATCGCGTCGACATCGCAGATGTCCTCGACCTCGAGAGTTATGCGGTCGATGACCGCGTCGAGGTTGGCACGATTGCTGGCGAAGCCGAGGTTGTCGACGACGACGACCTTCTCCTCAGGCCGCTCTTCGAGCAGCAAATACACGAAGTTAGAACCGATGAAGCCGCAGCCGCCGGCGACCAGAAACGTAGTCATGACGGACACTAGTGTACCGTACGGCCGATGAAAATCGTCGGAGCGATCGCGGTTGTCGCAGCCCTGGGCGTCGCCCCAGGGGCCTCGCACCCAGGGCTCAAAACGCACTCTTCGCTACGCCCCAGCGAGCAGAATCCTCCTCGATGGGTCGCCGTCACGTCGCTGTTGTCGATTCCCGGACCCGACGGTAAAATTTTGCCGGCTTCCAACTAACTCCCAACGGGAGGAAACATGCCCAATACCCGTGTCATCCTCACGATCTTCGTCCTCGGCCTGGTCGTCGCCTTGAGCCTGGCCTCGCTCTCTCCCGCCGCGTCGGCACCGCAGGGTCGCGGCGGCCGCAGCCCGGCGCCCACTCCCGAGCGCACCGCCGACCAGGGCGTCGGCCCGTTCGGCACCATGGCCATCCGCGGCGTCATCGTGATCGACGGCACCGGCGGCCCGCCCCGTGGTCCGGTCAACGTCATCGTTGAAGGAAATCGGATCGCCCGGGTCGGGGGCAACATTCCTCCCGACGTCGACTACGTCGTGGAGGCCGACGGCATGTACCTGATGCCGGGATTCGTCGACATGCACGTGCACGCCGGCGGCGCCCCCAAGAACCCACCGGTGTACGCCTACAAGCTGTGGATCGCCCACGGTGTGACCACCGTCCGCGGTGTCTCGCTCGGCGGCCGCGCCTGGACGCAGCGCGAGAAGGAGCGCAGCGCCCGCAACGAGATCATGGCGCCGCGCATCTTCGACTACCAGCGGCCCAACGCCGATACGGTCGAGAACGCCCGCGCCTGGGTCCAGGAAGCCGCCATCGAAGGTATCGACGGCATGAAGATGGGCTCCTTCCGCCCCGAGATCATGGGCGCGCTGCTCGACGAGGCCGGCAAGGTCGGCCTCGGCTCGACCGCCCACCTCGCCCAGACCGGCGTCGCCCAGATGAACGCCATGGACGCCGCCCGCCTCGGCCTCGGCACCGTCACCCACTACTACGGTCACTTCGAAGCCCTTTTGAAGGACTATGTCGTGCAGCCCTGGCCGGTCGACATGAACTACAACGACGAGGCCCACCGCTTCGGCCAGGTCGCCCGCCTATGGGACCAGATCCACGAGCCCGGCTCCGAGGAATGGTGGGCCTACCTCGAGGAGCACAAGGAGCTCGGCACCGTCTTCGACCCGACGATGACGATCTACTCGGCCGGCCGCGACGTGGCGCGCTTCCGCAACGCCGACTGGCACGACCAGTACACCCTGCCCTCGCTGATGGACTTCTACCAACCCAGCCGCGGCAGCCACGGATCGTACTGGTTCTACTGGACGACGCACGACGAGGTCGCCTGGCGCAACTTCTACATCCGCTGGATGCAGCTGATCAACGACTACAAGAAGATCGGCGGCCGCGTCACCACCGGCTCGGACTCGGGCTTCATCTACCAGACCTATGGTTTCGGCTACATCAACGAGCTCGAGATGCTGCAGGAGGCCGGATTCCACCCGCTCGAGGTGATCATGGCGGCGACCATGAACGGCGCCCTCACCCTGCACGAGCCCAAGGGCATCCCGATCGAATTCGGCGTGGTGCGCAACGGCTTGCTCGCCGACATGGTGATCGTCGATGCCAACCCGCTGGAGAACTTCAAGGTTCTCTACGGCAACGGCGCCGTGAAGCTCGACGACGAAACGGGCGTTGTCGGCCGCGTCGGCGGCGTTCGCTGGACGATCAAGGACGGCATCGTCTACGACGCCAAAGCCGTGATGGCGGAGGTTGCCGAGATGGTCGAGGAGCAGAAAGCCGGGAGGATCACCGCCGGACGGTAGTGGAGCGAACCCTGCAGAATCAGACCTCGGGCTCCCCGGTAATCACGCCCTCGATCAGCGCCCCGTTCCCTCTGGAGACCGTTCGTGACCAAATCAAGACGGTTCATTCCATAGACAGACATCTCATGGCAATATGTGCTCGTCCACGTGCACCACTCGTACGCGATCCATGCCGATCGGGTCGCCGAGGTGCAGCGTCGGCCGTCGGGCCGTGATTGGGAACTGAAGATGGAGCCGCCGGTCAACCGAGTTTCAAGTACTCCAAAGTCGCAGCGCTGGGCATTGCCTCGACACCGTGGGGTTCCGAGATCCGGACGGGTTGTCGTTGCGGGCGCCGGCTTGCTGTCACTGCAGCGTTAGCCCGACCGCGAATCCCGCCTGGCGTTCCCGTTCAACCAGTCCAGGATGGGCTGCAACCAGGCACGCCCGCCGACGTCGAATGCCGTGGCCTCCCCATCGATGAGCCACTCGAAGATCGTCTCGCCGTCTTCGCCGGCGAAGACGAGCAATCGGCGATGCACCCCATCGCCGGAGCGTTCATCGATCACCAGTTCGCCGCTTGCACCGACTTCAATCTCGTCCGCCGTCTCCCCGAGGGCCACCGCGCCACGCCGCATCGCCACGAACCGTGATCCGCCCTCGGACCAGGTATCCACCCGGTCGAAACGACGTAGCCGGTCACCGGCGAACGGCAACTCCAGGGCAAGCTCGAGCGGATCGATGGCCAGCGCGAAGGACTCGGCGGCCAGCTCCAGCGGCTCGATCGCCAGCTCCAGGGTCTCGAGGTCGAACGGCTCGAAGGTCATCGCGAAGGACTCAGCGGCCAGCTCCAGCGGCTCGATTGCCAGCTCCAGGGTTTCGAGGTCGAACCGCTCGATGGCCAGCGCGAAGGACTCAGCGGCCAGCTTCAGCGGCTCGATTGCCAGCTCCAGGGTCCCGAGGTCGAACCGCTCGATGGCCAGCGCGAAGGACTCGGCGGCCAGCTCCAGCGGCTCGATTGCCAGCTCCAGGGTCTCGAGGTCGAACGGCTCGAAGGCAAACTCGAAGGGCTCGAACACCACCGGCGCGAGCTCGCCGCTGATCTCGGCGCGGCTCATGCTGACGAAGACATTCCCCCGTAGGCTACCCATCTCGGCCATGTGCTCGAAGATCTCGTCAGCCCATTGTCGGGCTTCGTCATCGAAGTCGGCCATGGCGCCGTCGACGGAGTAGGTGAGATCGAGGCCCCCGCCTCCGGATTGCCTGATCTCGAGCCGTCGCTGCATCTCGGTGAGCACGAGCCAGCCATCGGCGGCAAGCTCGACATCCGCCACGGTTGCCGCGATACGGATCGCCCCTTCCGCCTCGAGTCGGATCCGGCTGGAAGCGCCGCCGCGGCGGACACGGGCGCGCTGGGACCGCGCTTCGCTTGCCGGCGTGGTCGCCACCTCGGCTCGTGGAACCACCGCCCCCGCCGTCACCCTGGGGGGATCCGCCCGCGGAACCACAACACCCACCTGCACGCGGGGGGCGGCCGCCCGCTTGACGATCACGGCTACTTTCGGACGCCGCTTGTTCTGTTGGTCGGCCCGCTGGACGGCGTCGGGCTCCTGCGCGGATGCGGCCGGGTGAAGCGCGGCCAGGGGCAGCGCCACGCCGACGAACAGCACCAGCACCACTGCTTTGCGGAAAGGACTCAATTTCTTACGCCTCTTGAGGGGATCGAGAATGGAGAGCAGACGGTGTTCGAGGTTGGAACGGCGCACGAACGCCAGGGTGCCGACAACACTGGGCCGCGGAGAGCGAAACTCGCGTGCGATAGCCACCAACGTTTCGGCGTAGTGATGCGGATTCGCGCCGGCAAGGATGACCACGTCATCGCAGGCGCTCTCCTGCTCGCGCAACAAGCGCCCAGCGGAGACCCAGGCCAGGGGATGGAACCAGAAGACGCTGCAGGCAAGCTGCGCCAGCGATCGCGACAGCGAGTCGTGTCGCTTGATGTGGGCGAGCTCGTGCAGGAGCACGGCGTTCAGGCGTCGTGTCGACCAGCCCTCGGCGGCGACCGGGAGAAAGAGCACGGGACGTACGATGCCCCAGGTCATCGGTACGACCCGAGAGTCTCCGAGGAGCAGCCGGACGCGACGACGCAAACCGAGCGACCGGGCTGCGATGTCGCCTGCGTCGGCTATTCGGCCCCCGTCGACCGCCACCGCGCGCTGCGCCAGTCGCGCGCGCCGCACGAAACCGACCGCCAGCCAGCACAGCATGGCAACGGCGCCGCCGGCCCAAGCAAATGCCAACCAGAAGGACATGGGTGCAGGCACCACACTGTTAATAGACGATTCATCGCCGTTGGGCGCGGTTTCAGCCTCGCCAGTGGTGGATCCAGCGATATCTGATGCAGTGGCCCCGAACTCGGCGAACGCATCCGGCTGGGCCATGACCGACGAACCGGCATCAGCGAACGTCACCTGCCACACGGCCGGCGTGCCAGCGGCTGGGGCATCCGTCAGCAGATATGCTGGCAGCCAATCTCCTGCCCCCGCCGGCGACCACGCCGGCGTGGTCACAGCGAAAAAAGGCAGGAACAACAGAGCGGCAAGTCCACTCAGCCACACGAAGTGTCGCGTCGCGGCCGGACTACGCCGGACACCTGCGGCGACCCCCGCCACCGCAATGAGCAGCAGCGTGGCCTTGATCGCCAGGGTGACGAACCACGTGGTCATCGTTCAGAATCCTGTTGGCGCGCTCGGGAGATGAGCTCTTCGAGCCGGTCGAGCTCCTCGTCGGGCAGGTCGGTGTCGGCCATCTCGAGAATCGCGCTCACCGTGGCGGCCTGCGATCCGGAGAAGAAGGTCTCCACCAGGTGCTTCAGAGCCGATTCACCCGCTTGGTCGCGGGGCATCGTCGCCAGGTATACGTATTTCTTGCCGTCGTGTTCGTGACGGATGACTTTCTTGTCACGCAGCAGCCGCAAGGCGGAGCGAATGGCCGAGTAGGTCGCCTCTCCCTCGAGCTCCTCCTGGATGTCCCCGACCGTGGCGCGGCCGCGCCGGTGGATGACGTCCATGATCTGACGCTCCCGGCGACTCAGGTCGAAGTGGAGTGGCTTGCTCATGTGCGGGCCCCGAGGGAACCTGATTGATATGGTGAAAAATCACCACATGCTCAAATAAGAACATATTCCCGTTCGCCCCGCAAGAGAGAATCACGCCGCCAGGCCAGCGGGGCCGGCCGGCCATCCGGGTTGTCGCTACTATTTCGATAGTTGTCGAAATCTC
>JADFNY010000238.1 GCA_022563115.1 Acidobacteriota bacterium
TGACGAACGGGCACTGCGAGGTCGTCAACCGCTCGAGGGCTCTTTTTGAACAGGTGCACATCGGTATCCTGCGTCACCCGCAGAAACAGCCGCTGTTCACCGTCGAGGAGCGCGTCGAGATGATCGAAGAGATCTACGCCGACACGCCAGAGGTTGCCGTCCAGGCGTTTGAGGGCTTGCTCGTCGACTTCGCGGTGAGCGTCGGGGCGCAGGCCATCATTCGCGGCCTGCGGGCGGCGACCGACTTTGAGTACGAGCTGCAGATGGCGTTGATGAACCGGCGCCTGCAGGATCGGATCGAGACGCTGTTCATGGTGCCGCACGAGGAGTTCACGTTCGTGTCGTCGAGCCTGGTGAAGGAGGTCTTCTCGCTCGGTGGATCGATCGAAGGTCTGGTGCCGCCGCTGGTCGAGGAACGTATGGTCGCGAAGATGCGCGCCTAGCAGGACGCTGAAGAACCCCCGCGAGTTCTTCAGCATCCCGTTTGAAGGAAGGACATAGGGAGGATGGAGATCGTCAACCGACTGGCGCGCATCAGTCCCTCGGCGACGCTCGCGGCGGCCGACAAGGCGGCCCGAATGGCCGCCCAAGGGCTCGACGTCATCGACTTGGGGCAAGGACTGCCGGACTTCCCGACGCCGCCCCAGATTTGCGACGCCGGGATCACCGCGATCAACGAGGGCCGCACCCGCTACACGCCGGCCGCGGGTATCCCCGAGCTGCGCGATGCCATCGCGGCGCGCTACCGGGCGCTGTACGGCGTCGAGTACGAACGCGCCGAGACCATCGTCACCTGCGGCGGCAAGCACGCCCTGTACTCGGCCTTCCAGGCGCTGGTCGAAGACGGTGACGAGGTCGTCATCCCCACCCCGTACTGGGTGTCGTTTCCCGAGCAGGTGCGCATCGCCGGCGGTCGGCCGGTGTTCGTCGACGCCCGCGAAGAGGACGCCTTCGTCGTCAGCGCCCAGGATATCGACGACGCTTGCACCGAGCGCACCAAGGCCATCATCCTCAACACGCCGAGCAACCCTTCCGGCGCCGTCATTCCGCCCTCGGTGCTCGCCGACATCGCCCGCATCGCCATCGACCGCGACCTGGTGATCGTCTTCGACGAGACCTACGAGCAGTTCTTGTACGACGGCGCGGTGCACGGCTCGCCCCTGGGCCTCGGCCCCGAAGCCAAGCCGGTGACGCTGTCGATCGGATCGTGTTCGAAAACCTGGGCGATGACGGGCTGGCGCATCGGCTGGGCTATCGGGCCGCGCGAGCTGGTCTCGGCGATGGCGAGGCTGCAGAGCCATCTGACCAGCAACCCGACCTCGATCAGCCAGTGGGCCGCGGTCGAGGCGCTTACCGGCGATCAAACGGCAGTCAGCGAGATGCTGGCGGCGTTCGCCGAGCGCCGCGAAGTCGTGCTACGCCAGCTGCGCTCCATGTCGGGTGTGAGCTGCGGCCGGCCGATGGGTGCGTTCTACGCCTTTCCGAGCGTTGGCGGGATCCTCGGCGACAGCATCGCGACCTCCGACGACCTCGCTACCCACCTGATCGATACCGCCAACGTCGTCACGGTGCCCGGAACCGCTTTCGGCCGCGATGGCTTCCTGCGCATCTCGTTCGCCGTCGAGAACGATCGCCTGGGCGAGGCGCTCGATCGCATGGCGAATTCCTTCGCCGCGCTCGGGACGTGAACGAGTTTTCGCTCGAGGCGGCTTTCGAGCCCCAGGGCGATCAGCCGCAGGCGATCGACAAGCTCGTCGAGGGGCTCGAGGCCGATCATCCGCATCAGGTTCTGCTCGGGGTGACCGGTTCCGGCAAGACCTTCACGATCGCCAAGGTGATCGAGGCGGTGCAGCGCCCGACGCTCGTGATCGCCCACAACAAGACGCTGGCAGCACAGCTCTACCAGGAGTTCAAGGGGTTCTTCCCCCATAATTCCGTCGAGTTCTTCGTCTCCTACTACGACTACTACCAGCCGGAGGCGTACATCCCCTCGACCGACACCTACATCGCCAAGGAGACGCTGATCAACGAGGAGATCGACCGGCTCCGGCATTCGGCGACGCGCGCCCTTTTCGAGCGCCGCGACGTGCTGATCGTCGCCTCGGTGTCGTGCATCTACGGCCTCGGATCGCCGGAGGCGTACTACGGCATGCTGGTTCCGCTGGCGGTCGGGGATCGGTACCCGCGGCAGAAGTTCCTGCGCCGGCTCGTCGACGTCCACTACACCCGCACCTCCGGCGCTCTCGAGCGCGGTCGTTTCCGGGTGCGCGGCAACGACGTCGAGATCTTTCCCGCCTATGGGCAGGACGCGCTGCGCGTCGTGCTCGAGGACGACGTCATCGTCGAGCTGGCGTCGATCGATCCGCTGTTCGGGGAGGTCGAGGAGAGCTTCGAGAGCTTTTCGTTGTATCCGGGTTCACACTACGTGACGACGAGCGAGGGACGCCAGGCCGCTATCGAGACGATCCGCGAGGAGCTCGATCACCATCTCGGCGTGCTGCAGGAAGAGGGCAAGCTCCTCGAGGCGCAGCGCCTGCACCAGCGGACGAGCTTCGATCTCGAGATGATGCAGACGATCGGCTATTGCCACGGCATCGAGAACTACTCACGTCACATCACCGGCCGCGCCCCGGGGGAGCCACCGCCGACGCTGATCGAGTACATGCCGTCCAACTACATGGTCGTCATCGACGAGAGTCACATGACGGTGCCGCAGCTGCGCGGCATGTACGTGGGCGACCGCTCGCGCAAGCTCAACCTCGTGGAGCACGGCTTTCGGCTGCCGTCGGCGCTCGACAATCGGCCGCTGACGTTCGAGGAGTTCGGGGAGCTCGTCGGGCAGACCATCTACGTATCGGCGACGCCGGGGCCCTACGAGCTCGACGAAACGGGCGGGGTGGTTATCGAGCAGGTCATCCGCCCGACCGGGCTTACCGATCCGGAGACCGAGGTTCGCCCAGCGCGCGGCCAGGTCGACGACCTGCTCGACGAGGTCCGTCAGCGGGCCGAGAACGACGAGCGCGTCCTGGTCACGACGCTCACCAAGCGGATGGCCGAGGAGCTCACCTCATACTATCGCGACCTCGGCGTGCGCGTCCGCTACCTGCACGCCGACGTCGATACCCTGGATCGCGTCAAGTTGCTGCGTGACTTCCGCGCCGGCGATTTCGATGTGCTGGTCGGGGTGAACCTCCTACGCGAGGGGCTCGACCTGCCGGAGGTCACGCTGGTCGCCGTTCTCGACGCCGACAAGGAAGGGTTCCTGCGCTCGACCACGTCGCTCGTTCAGACCTCGGGCCGCGCCGCCCGCAACGTCGAGGGCCGGGTGATCTTCTACGCCGACAAGATCACCCGCTCGATGCGCGAGGCGATGGAGGAAACGGACCGCCGCCGCGAGCGGCAGGAAGCCTTCAACAAGGAACATGGCATCACGCCGGAGACGGTCGTGAGCCGCATCTCCGACGCCTTCGGGAAGTTCTTCGACCGCGACTACGTCGATCTTTCGGACGTCAACCCGGCGCTGCTGCTCAGCGAAGAGGCCTTGGAGCGCAAGCTCGAGGAGCTCGACAAGGAGATGCACGAAGCCGCCGAAGCGCTCGATTTCGAGCGCGCCGCCTCGGTGCGCGACCGAATGCGGGAGCTCAAGCGACAGCGGGTCCAGGGGGTGGCGTAGGCGATTTATTTGATTTCCCGCCGCCCGATCTTTCTGATGTCCCGCCACCCGGCCCCGGCTTCTCGGCGCCTACGGCGCCTCGTTGCCCGCTGGTCGCCTAGGTGGGAGGCCCGGCGGCTGTGCCGGTCGTGACACCATAGGCGCATGCCCACCGACACCCTGCGCATGATCGCTGCCAAACTGCCCACCTCGGCCGGGGTCTATCTCTTCAAAGACGAAAAAGGGAGGGCGATCTACGTCGGCAAGGCGAAGAGTATCCGCGACCGGGTGCGATCCCATCTGTCTGGTGTTCGCACGCTGGGGCCGAAGCAGGAGGCGATGCTCGGCGAGGCGGTCGACATCGACTTCATCGTCACCGATACCGATCTTGAGGCGCTGGCGCTCGAGAACAGCCTCATCAAGCAAAACAAGCCGCGCTTCAACGTGCTGCTGCGTGACGACAAGAATTATCCCTACCTGCGAATGGTGGTTTCGGAGCGCTTTCCGCGGCTGCAGTACGTACGCGGCGCCAAGAACGACGGCGAGAAGTATTTCGGGCCCTACGCGCCGGCGAGCACGGCGCACATGACCCAGCTGCTGGCGTACCGGTACTTCGGTGTCAGGCCGTGCAACATCGACATCGACGGGTCATGGGAGCGTCCCTGCTTGTACTACGACATCGGCGAGTGCGCCGGGCCGTGCGTCGAAACGTTGTGTGACGAGACCGATTATCGCCAGCGGGTCGAGGAGGCGCTGTTGTTTCTCGACGGCCGCGGCGCCGACCTGGGCGCCGATCTCGAGGTCAAGATGAACGAGTCGGCCGCGGCGCAGGAATACGAGCGCGCCGCCCATTATCGCGACCTGCTCAGCACCGTGCGGCTCACCGCTCGGGATCAGAAGATCGCCTCGACCGGTCTCCACGACCGTGACCTGTTCGCCATCCACCGGGTCGGCGATCGCGTCGCCCTGCAGGTTTTCCTGATGCGGCGGGGCATCGTCGTGGACCGCAAGGAGTTCTTCTGGGACAGCGTCAGCGAGACCGACGATCGCGAGCTGCTGGCCTCGTTCCTGCAGCAGTACTACCACGGCGAGCAGTATTTCCCGCCCGATGTGTGCGTGCCCTTCGAGATCGCCGAGCAGGCGACGATCGAGGCGTGGTTGCGGCAGCAGCGGGGCGGGGCGGTGCATATCTTCGTGCCCCAGCGAGGTGAGAAGAAGAGGCTGCTCGAGCTGGTAGCAAACAACGCCGAGCTCGCCTTCGCGGGTCGCTACGACCGCAGCTCGGACGAGGCCGGTGCCCGCGTGCTGCAGGAGCTGAGGGATCTGAGCAGCCCGCCGGAGACAATCGAGTGTGTCGATATCTCGAGCACCCAGCGCGACGAGATGGTTGCAGCGCTGGTTCGCCTGCGTGTCGGGCAGCCCGACAAGAGCGGCTACAAGCGCTTCAAGCTGCGTGGCCTCGATGGTCCGGACGACTATCGGGCGATCGCCCAGGTCGTCAGGCGTCACTTCAAGCGCGTCGTGGCCGGTGAGCGGCAGCCGCCGGATCTGTTGCTTATCGACGGTGGGCGCGGGCAGCTCAACGCCGCCCGCCGCGAGCTCGACCAGCTCGGGGTCTCGGCGCAGCCCGTCGGCGCCTTGGCGAAGGAGCAGGAGACCCTGTACTTCGGCGACGCCGGGTTGGGCGTTCCCCTGGTTCGCCACCCGGAGGCGATGCGGCTGCTGCAGCGTGTCCGCGACGAAGCGCACCGATTCGCCATTACCTACCACCGCAACCTGCGTCAGAAGCGGCTGCGCGAGTCGGTGCTCGACGACATTCCGGGCGTCGGCCCGAAGCGCAAGTTCGAGCTGCTGCGCAGGTTCGGCTCCGTGAAGAAAATTCGCCAGGCAGACGAGACGGAGCTTGCGGCGGCCGTCGGCCCGAAAACGGCGCGTCGGGTGAGAGCGTTTCTGGGCGCGAGCGAGTGAGCGAAGGGCAGCCCTGCCACCACTACGGCGAGCACCCGAAGCAAGCGCAACGCAGTACTCGCGCACCATCGCGCCCGCGCAGCCGTGACCCGTTGAGATATCCGGGCTAGCGACGGAGGTAGGAAACCTTCCCGCCCTACGTCTCCCTGAGCCTCGGGCTACGACGGTCCGGCGCCGTCAACCGTGTTCGGCCGCCCCCCTTGCGATCGTGGCTCCCGGCTCCCCGGCCGCCCGGCTAGCCTGAATCAGGGCCTATAATCACGGTATGGACCTAGACGCGCTTCCCGGAGGGAATTTGATCGCCAAGGGGTTGGACGACCTGGCGCACGGCCGCGAAACGGCCGCGGCATTTCTCGTTGCCAGCGGCCGGCCGCGTCTCGAGCGGCTTGGTTTCTCGGTACCGGCGATAGCGGCGCCTGAGCAGCGACTCTACGAGCTTCTAGCCCGCTCCGATTCCGACTCAGCCCATTCCCG
>JADFNY010000239.1 GCA_022563115.1 Acidobacteriota bacterium
ACAAATCGCCAAGCGGCAGGCAATCACCAACCCCGAAAACGCCATCTTCTCGATCAAGCGCTTAATGGGACGGCGCTACAGCGAGGTCAGCGAGGAGATGAAGATGGTCCCTTACGAAGTCATCGAGGAGGGAGATGACGTCCGCGTCCTGGCCCGCGGCAAGAAATACTCGCCTCCCGAGATCTCGGCGATGACCCTGCAGAAGCTCAAGCAGGCGGCCGAAGACTACCTCGGCGAGAAGGTCGATCGTGTCGTCGTGACGGTGCCCGCTTATTTCAACGACAGCCAGCGGCAGGCAACCAAGGACGCCGGCAAGATCGCCGGCCTGGAGGTGGAGCGCATCATCAACGAACCCACCGCCGCTGCCCTCGCCTACGGCCTCGACAAGCAGGCCGACGAGAAGATCGCTGTGTACGACTTCGGCGGCGGCACCTTCGATATTTCAATCCTCGAGGTAGGCGACGGGGTCGTCGAGGTCAAGGCGACAAACGGCGATACCCATCTCGGCGGCGACAACCTCGACCAGCGTGTCATCGAGTGGATCGTTGCCGAGTTCAAGAAGGACCAGGGCGTTGACCTCGCCAACGACCGCATGGCGCTGCAGCGACTCAAGGAGGCCGCCGAGAAGGCCAAGATCGAGCTCTCCAGCGTCTCTGAGACCGAGCTCAACTTGCCGTTCATCACCGCCGACGAAAGCGGCCCCAAGCATCTGTCGCTGAAGCTTTCGAGAGCCAAGTTGGAACAGCTCGTCGAGGATCTTCTCCAGCGCACGATCGAGCCCTGCAAGCAGGCGCTCAAGGACGCCAACCTGAAAGCGGGCGAGATCGACGAGGTGGTGTTGGTCGGCGGCTCGACCCGCATGCCCAAGGTGCAACAACTGGTTACCGAGCTGTTCGGCAAGGAGCCCCACAGGGGCGTCAACCCGGATGAGGTCGTTGCCATCGGCGCCGCCATTCAAGCCGGCGTGCTCGCCGGCGAGGTCGATGACATCTTGCTGCTCGACGTCGCGCCGCTGTCGCTCGGTATCGAGACCCTCGGCAGCGTGACCACCGTGCTGATCCCCCGCAACACGACGATCCCGACCCGCAAGAGCGAGGTCTTCAGCACCGCGTCCGACAACCAGCCGAGCGTCGAGATCCACGTCTTGCAGGGTGAGCGCGAGATGGCCAGCGACAACCGGACGCTGGGCAAGTTCCACTTGATGGGCATCCCGGCGGCGCCGCGTGGCGTCCCGCAGGTCGAGGTCACCTTCGACATCGACGCCAACGGCATCTTGAACGTGTCGGCCAAAGACCTCGGCACGGGCAAGGAGCAGAAGATCACCGTCACGTCGTCGAGCGGCCTGGGGCCGAATGAGATCGAGACGATGGTCGAGGAGGCGGCGGCGCACGCCGACGAGGACCGTCAGCGCCGGGAGTCAATCGATGCCCGCAACCAGCTCGACTCGATCGTCTACCAGACCGACAAGGTGCTCAACGAGAATCGCGACAGCATCGACGAATCTTCGGTGTCTCAGATCGAGGAGGCACTGCAAAGCGCCAAGGATGCGCTCGGCAACGAAGATGCCGATGCCGCGACGCTCTCGGCAGCGGCCGAGAAACTCCAAACTGCATCGCACGCCATGGCCGAGGCCATGTACAGCTCGGCTTCTCCGGCGGGCGGAGCAGCCGGCCCGGATTCTGCACCGGCTGACGGCGAAGAGGAAGTTCTCGAGGCCGAGGTCGTCGAAGACGACGGCGAGTCCTCCTGACCCAACAACGGCGACCGCCGGCGGGGCGCCGCCCTGGCCGGTCGGTCGCGGGCGGATCGCTTCCATGCTGTCCAGGGATCATTACGCGGTGCTCGGGGTCGCACCCGACGCCGACAATGAAACTATCAACGCCGCATTCCGCCGTCTGAGCCGCCGCTATCACCCCGATCTGAACCCGGGCGACGCTCAGGCGCAGGCCGCGTTCGAGCGTCTCAAGCTGGCCCACAGCGTCCTCACGGATTCGCTCGATCGAGCCCGCTACGACCGTGAAGGGCGCCCCCCGGCCGACGAGATCGAGGTACTGAGCAGTACCCAAGAGGGAGCCGAACGCGACGCCGGATCCTACCCGGAGCTGTTTCGGCAGCTCTGCGACCACGCCCGGCGTGCCCGGCCGCAGCGCGGCAACGACATCCACACAGCGGTCGTCTGCCGGCTCGTGGACGCCGAACGGGGCCGCAGGACAACCGTCGAAGTTCGCCGCTTGCGGCGCTGCTCCGGGTGCAGAGGAACCGGCCGCTTGCACGCCGGGCGCGCTGCCCCGTGCGCCACCTGCAAGGGCTCCGGCAAGGAAATCTTCGGGTGCGGCGCGCTCGCGGTGGCCGTCGCCTGTGCCGATTGCGGCGGTGAGGGCCTCAACCCCGGCGCCACCTGCGCAGCCTGCCACGGCTCCGGCCTCACCGGTCACGAGGAAACGCTCGCCGTACAGATACCCGCGGGGGTGCACAACGGCCAGGAGATCCGCATCAGCGGAGGCGGCCACCAGGGCCCGCGTGGCGGCCCGCCCGGGGATCTGGTCACCACCGTGAGCGTGCAAACCGATCCGCGCTTCGAACGCAGCGGCCCGCACCTGATCACCTCGGTACCGGTTACGGTGAGCGAGGCCGTACTCGGGGCGCGCATCAAGGTGCCGGCCCTCGACGGCGCGACGGCCATCGTCCGCGTTCCCCCGGGAACGCGCGGCGGGGCCCGGCTGTGCGTCCGTGGACGCGGCCTCGAGATGGCCAACGGTCGGCGTGGCGACCTGATTGCAGTCGTCGATCTATGGCTTCCGGACGTCGTCGACGAAGACGTGCGAGGTCTCATTCGGGAGTTCGGAGAGCGCACGGGAGGCCCAGTCCGCGGCCGAAATGAACGTGCTACGGTGCAACGATGAGCGTCGACAAGAAGGCGCGCCGCGGAAAGTACATGATCAGCGCCGTGGCGGAGCTCTATGACATCCATCCGCAGACGCTGCGCATGTACGAGCGCCAGGGGTTGCTCCAACCGACCCGATCCGAGGGCAACACCCGGCTCTACTCCACCACAGACCTCGAGCGCCTCGAGCTCATCCTGACGCTCACCCGTGAGCTCGGAGTCAACCTCGCCGGCGTCGAGGTAATCCTCAACATGCGCCAGAATATGTCGCGCCTGCAGCAGGAGGTCGGCTCGCTGATGTCGTACATACGGGACGAGCTCCTGAAACACGAGAGCGAGCTGAAGGGCCGCTTCGAACAAGCGCTGGTGCGCATCGAGCACGGGCCTCTGATGGTGCTGGAACGGACCACGCGGATCACCGTGCGCTCGTCGAGCGAGCGACCCACCCGCGACCCCGAAGAGACGGGCACATTGTGACCACACCTCCCGAAACATCAGTGGAGCAGGCCGCCGGCTGCCCCGAGTGCGACGGGACCGGCTGGACCACGGTCAGCGACGATCCCGGCTCCGCGGTGCGCCGTTGCTCGTGCTACGCGCACCAGGACGCCGAGCGACGCCTCGACACCACCCTCATCCCGCCACGCTATCGCGACGCCAAGCTCAGGAACTTCGATCTCTACCCCGGCATCGACGGCTCGCTCGGGGAGGCCAAGCTCATCGCCGAGAAGTTCGTCGCGGCATTCCCCGATGTCGAAGCCGGTCTGCTGTTCGAGGGGTCCTCCGGTGTCGGCAAGACCCACTTGGCGGTGGCTGTCCTTCGGGAGCTCGTCACCAGCCACGGGGTTACAGGCCGCTTCGTCGACTATCGCGACCTCTTGAGATCGATCCAGGATTCGTACAATCCGGTATCCGAGAGCTCGGAACTGGAGATCCTACGACCGGTCCTGGACGCCGACGTCCTGCTTCTCGATGAGCTCGGGACGCGGCGACCCACCGACTGGGTTCGTGACACCGTCACGCAGATTCTCAACGATCGCTACAAGCGCGAGCGGGTCACCCTGATCACGACCAACTACGGGGACGACGACGCCGACGCGTCGGTACCGACGCTCGCCGAGCGAATCGGCCCGTATGCTCGTAGCCGCCTCTACGAGATGTGCCGCAAGGTAACGATGCGGGGGCAGGATTTTCGCGAGATTACCGGCAGCGGCAACGTGCGCGGCGCCACCAAACGGCCGACCGCCTCTCGCGGCGCGAATCGGGCACTCTGCTAGCCCATGTTCCCCCCGAAGCATTCCGTCGCGGCGGCGCATGAGGACAAGCCGCGCGCCGATTCGGGGCGGAGACGTACTTGACAGTACGTCGAGCACGCAAAGCAAGCGCAACGCAGTGCTGGCGCGCCATCGCGCTCGTGTAGCAGCCACCCGTTGAGAAATCCGGGTTAGCGTAGATCGCCCCACAACGACTGGAACAGCGCCACTGCGACCACGCCTGCGGTGTCGGCGCGCAACACGCGCGGGCCGAGACCGAACGATTGCGCCCCGGCGGCGAGCGCGGCGCTGACCTCCGGCTCCGTCCATCCTCCCTCGGGGCCAACCAACACGCTGACGGCGCCTGGTACCGGAGCCCGAGCCACCGAGCCCGCACCGGGGTCGGCAATGAACATCGGACGAGGCAAGCGATCCCATTCCAGTTCGCCGAAACTGCACGGCACCTCGACCTCAGGCACCCGCGCCCGGTGGCTCTGCTCCGCCGCGGCCTCCGCGATGCGACCCCAGCGCTCGGCGCGGCGCTGCATGGCGGCGGCCTTCGCCTTCGCCTGCTGGCTGCGCTCCGCAACCACCGGTACGATGCGGTCGACGCCGAGCTCGGTAACCTGGCGAACGATGGAGTCCATTCGCACGGTGCGCGCCGGGAGCGCCTGCACGAGCCAACATTCGAGATCTGACTCCGATTCGTTGGTGACCCGCGTACGCACCGCCGCCGACGCGCCGCTGCGGTCAAACACCCTGATCTCGGCCTCGACCTCCGCCCCACGGCCGTCGAACAGATAGACGACGTCACCGACCCCGGCGCGCAGGACTTCGAGATGACGACGGACGGCGCCGAGGTCAATCCGGCCGGCGGCGTCAGGTTCGACGGAATCGACGCGGAATCGACGGCGGGTCGCGTTTTCGCTCAACCGACGAGGTTGCGGAGACGATCCCACCAACTTTCGGCCTCGCCCACGAGTGGCGGCTCCTCCGTAACCTCACGGAGCTGCTCCAGGAGAGCCCGTTGCTCGGAGCTGAGGCACGAAGGCGTAACCACTTGCACCGCCACCCGAAGGCTGCCGCGCCGGCCGCCATTGACCGACGGCATTCCTCGGCCCCGGATTTCGAACACCTCGCCGGCTTGGACGCCGGCTGGAATCTCGAGCGTCGTGGGTTCCTCGTCGAGGGTAGGAACGTCGACCGCACCGCCAAGCGCCGCCTGGGGAAATGAAACCGCCACCCGGGTAAAGAGGTCCTTGCCGCGGCGCGCGAACACGGGATGTTCGCGCACGCCGATCAGCACCTCGAGATCACCGGCCGCCGCGCCCCGTAGCCCCACCGAACCCTCACCGCGCAGCAAAAGCCTCGAACCAGTATCGACGCCCGGCGGAACACGAACCGTGAGCTTGCTGTTCGCGGGCACGCGTCCTTCGCCGCCGCAGCTCAGGCACGGATCAGCGACGGTGCGCCCGCTGCCGCCGCAGGCGCCGCACGTGCGGGCGATGGCGAGAAAACCGTGCCGCTGTTGCACCGCGCCGGTGCCCCGACAACGCTCGCACACAGCCGGCGCCCCACCGCTGTGCGAGCCGCTCGCATCACAGGTTTCGCAGGCAACGTGACGACGGACCGTGATCGGCTTCCCCACCCCGGCAATCGCCTCGCCGAGGTCGATGTGGAGCTCGACCCGCAGGTCGGCGCCACGCCCGGTGCGCGCCCGCTGCGACCGCCCCATCCCTCCGAAGGCGCCACCGAAGCCGAACAGGTCGCCGAGAATATCGGAAAAATCGGCGAAAACGTCGGCGTTGAACGGCTGGCCGCTGCGCAGTCCCGCCGCACCAAAACGATCGTAGTCCGAGCGCTTCTGGTCGTCGCCGAGAACCGAATACGCCTCGGCCGCCTCTTTGAAGCGCTCCTCGGACTCGGCGTCGCCGGGATTTCGGTCGGGGTGGT
>JADFNY010000240.1 GCA_022563115.1 Acidobacteriota bacterium
TCTCGTCGCTCGACGACGCCGCCTATCCGTTCGACGAGAAGTTCACCGTGGCGCACGAGTACCCACGCGAGCTGGTGGACGCCGGCCGCACCCTCGCATCTTCCGTGCAGGGGCAGCTGCAGTGCTTCCGTTGCCACGTACAGGACGGGGTTCCCCCGGAGGGACAGGCCCCGGACCAGTGGGCACCGGACTTGGCGCTGACCGCCGGGCGCTTGCGCTACGAGTGGGTCCAAGACTGGATCGCCGACCCGCAGAGCATCTTCCCCGGAACGAAGATGCCGCAGTACTGGACGGATCTAGACGCTCCCAGCCCCTTCGGGGCCCTCGACGGCAACACCCGGACTCAGATCGAGGCGCTTGCCGCCTACATCATGTCCATCGGACAATAGGACTGCCCCGAGACACCGACCACCCCACCGTATCCAGACGGGTTACCCTCAGGACGAAGCAACAGAACGCCCCCGGCGGCCCCCTAGTCTGTACATACCGATCGGTACCGGTACCACTGGCCGGACCGGTACATGGAGGAAGTCAGATGCACAAGAAAGCAATCACCGCCTCGTTGGCCGTTTTCGCCGCGGTTGCGGTCGCCGCTTGCGGCGGCGGCGATGCGCCGACTACGGGTGGCGCAACACCGGCCCCCGCTGCAGCCAATGCCGTCGATCCGGCATCGATCGACGATCCCGGCACCATCGCCGGCAGCATCAACTTCGCTGGCAACGCCCCCGAGGGTCAGGTTCTGCAGATGGCCGCCGATCCGTACTGCCTCACCGCCCACGCTGGCGCCGAGGTGATGTCGCAGCGCGTCGTCGTCAACGACAACGGCACCCTGCGCTACGTGTTCGTCTACGTCAAGGAGGGCCTCGACCAAACCTTTACGACGTCGGCGGATACGATCGAGCTGAGCCAGGAAGGCTGCATGTACGTGCCCCACATGATCGGCCTGCAGACCAACCAAACGCTCTCGGTCATCAACAACGACGACGCCCTGCACAACATCAACGCGCGGCCGAGCGGAGCCGGTAACGATCCGTTCAACTTCGCCCAGCCGGTCAAGGGCATGACGAACGACGTCACGTTCGCGTCGGCTGAGATCATCGCGGTCAAGTGCGACGTGCACCCCTGGATGCAGGCCTACATCGGCGTTACCAACCATCCATACTTCGCCGTCAGCAGCGAAGACGGCAGCTTCACGATCAACAACCTGCCGGCCGGCGACTACGTCGTCGCCGCCTGGCACGAGACGATGGGCGAGCAGATCCAGAACGTCACGGTCGGCGCCAACGCGACCGTTGAGGTTTCGTTCGACTTCGGCAGCTAACACTCCGCTGGTGGTCTTCACCCCGGGGAGCCCGACGGCCCCCGGGGTGAGTCTCTTTCTAGCACGGTGCTAACCACGAAGTGATGGGCTCCGTGAGGAGAAAACGATGAGCGAGACGGCCGCATACAACGCGTGGCTGCACCGCTACGCGATGCTGACGGCCTTCTGCACGTTCCTCCTGGTGATCGCCGGCGGCCTCGTCACCAGCACCGGTTCGGGACTCGCCGTCCCCGACTGGCCGCTGTCGTACGGCACGTTCTTCCCGCCGATGGTCGGCGGTATCCTCTACGAGCACGGCCACCGGATGATTGCCGGTACCGTCGGCATCATGACCATGCTCCTCGCCGTCTGGATGTGGCGCAGCGAGCCGCGCCGCTGGGTGCGCCGTCTGGCGGCCAGCGCCGTCCTCGCGGTACTCGTCCAGGCAGGACTCGGCGGTTTGACGGTGATTTTCTTGCTACCCACCGCGGTTTCGGTGGCGCACGCGGGGCTGGCGATGGGCTTTTTTTCGATCACCTGCGCGCTGGCGCTGGTGACGTCGCCCTCATGGCTCGGCAGCGTCGAGCGCGAGCACCTCGAGGGCTCGATGCCCTTGCCGCGGCTGGCGGCGGCAGCGACCCTGGCGCTCTACGCCCAGATCCTGATAGGCGCAACGGTGCGTCACACGGGCTCGGGTCTCGCCTGCCCCGATTTTCCGCTGTGCGACGGCCAGGTCATCCCGCCGATCGACTCGATCGGCGTCGCCCTCCACTTGACGCACCGGCTCGGCGCAGTCGCCGTCACCTGCATGGTGATCTGGGTGTACCGGCGGGTGTTGGGCTCTCACCCCACCGTGCCCGGCCTCGTGGTTCCCGCCACCATCGCCCTGACGCTGGTCGGCGTGCAGCTTCTGCTCGGCGCACTCACCGTCTGGAACGCACTGGCGGTCGAGCCCACGACGGCGCATGTGGGCGGTGGCGCGCTGTTGCTGATCACGATGCTGACGCTGACGTTGCGCGCCTACCGGCAGTATTCCTCCCCGGCCGCCACGGTGGGCGCCGAGCGAGAGGCGCTGGCGTGAACGATCCAGCCGCTACGGCGCCGGCAAGCGACGGCGGCTCCATGCTGGCGGATTATCTGGAGCTCACCAAGCCGCGCCTCACCTCGCTGGTCATCGCCACCGCAGCGGTCGGCTTCTTCATCGGGTCACCGAGCGATGCCGATCTGGTTGCCGGGGCGCTCATGGTGATCGGCATGATCGCCGTCGTCGGCGGCGGCAACGCCCTGAACCAGTACTGGGAGCGCGACGTCGACGGCCGCATGCGGCGCACCCACCGGCGGCCGCTTCCGGCCGGTCGATTGGCACCAGCGCGGGCGCTGATCTTCGGAATGATCCTCTCGATCGGAGGGCTGGCGCTGCTGCTGTTCGCGGTGACGCCGATGGCCGCCGTCGTGGCGTTCGGCGGCTGGATTACCTACGTTTTCGTCTACACACCGCTCAAGCAGCGCACCGCGGCCTCGACCCTGATCGGCGCGGTGCCGGGAGCGGTGCCGCCGCTCGTCGGATGGGCAGCGGCCCGTGGCACCCTCGAGCCGGCCGCCTGGTCGCTGTTCGCGATCATCTTCGTGTGGCAGATCCCCCACTTCTTCGCCATTTCGCGCCACTACCGCGACGACTATGAGCGCGGCGGCTTTCCGATGCTCAGCGTGCACGATCCCGACGGATCGGTCACCGGGCGGCTCAGCGTCGCCTACTCGCTGCTGCTGATCCCGCTCGCCGTGCTGCCGGCGATACTCGGGCTCGCCGGGGCCGGCTACTTCTACGGCAGCCTGGCGCTCAGCATCGGGTTCTTCGCCGTCACCGTCTGGTCGCTGCGAACCCTCGGCGCCAGCCACGAGCGCTGGGTGTTCCTCGGCTCCCTGGTGTACCTCACCGTGTTGATGGCCATCCTCGTCGTCGACCGGTTGCCCTCGGCCTAGCAGGCGGTGGTGAAACCGTGATGGGTCTAGTGGCGACGACAAGAGGCCAAATGCTAGGCGCCGCGACGACGGCGATACTTTATGTATCGTCGAGGAGCGGCAACGCCGCAGATGGCCTCTTGTCGTCGCCACCAGACTGGGTCCACTCGCTGCCGGCCGTGAACGCCACCCTCAACGGAATCAGCACCGTCTTCCTGGTTACCGGCTACCTCATGATCCGTCGGCGCCGCATCGGCGCGCATAGGGCCTGTATGCTGACCGCGCTCGGCTGCTCGACGCTTTTTCTGACCTCGTACCTGATCTACCACTACTACGCCGGGTCGACCCCATTCCCCGGCACCGGCCTGATCCGCGCGCTGTACTTCTTCATCCTGATCACCCACGTCGCGCTGGCGGTTCTGGTACCGCCGCTGGCGATCGTGACCGTGTGGCGTGCCTGGAAGGAACGTTTCAAGGATCACGCCCGCCTGGCACGGTGGACGCTACCGATTTGGTTGTATGTGTCGGTGACGGGGGTGATCGTGTACTTGATGCTGTACCAGCTGTATTGAGCAGCGCGCGTCAGCCGGCAAATACCCCATCCTCAACAACCACCTTCCCCGCCTTGATCACCACCGCTGGTTCCTGCTGCCCGAACCGATACGGCAGCTCGGCATGATCATCGACGGCATAGATCTGTAGATCCGCCTGCTTGCCGACCTCCAGCGTCCCGATCCGATCGCCGCGGCCGACCGCGTAGGCGGCATTTCGAGTCGCCGCCACCAGCGCGGCGGCCGGGCTCATGCGCATCTGCAGGCAGGCAAGCGCCACGACGATGCCCATCGAATCGACCGGCGAGGTGCCGGGGTTGAAGTCGGTCGCCAGGGCGAGCGGCACGCCGGCCGACTGTAGTCGTGCCGCCGGCGCCTGGCGGCGCGCGCCGACGTAGAGGGGCACGGTGGGCAACATCACGCCGATGACGCCGGCCTCGGCCAACGCCGCCATGCCGTCGACGGAGACGAAGTCCAGGTGGTCGGCAGAGTTGGCCCCGAGCTCCGCCGCGAGCGCCGCACCGCCGCTGTTGGAGAGTTGGTCGGCGTGGAGCTTGATGCCGAGCCCTGCCTCGCGGCCCTTTTCGAATAGCCGGCGACATTCCCGCGTGGTGAACGCGCCGACCTCGCAGAAGGCGTCGACGAAGACGGCGCGGTCGACCAGCGTCTCGATCATCTCGTCGACCAACTCCAGGTAACCGTCGCGGTCTTCCTGGTACTCGCCCGGTAGGGCGTGCGCCCCCAGCAACGTCGGCACGACGTCCCAAGGCCCGCTGCCGTCGAGCCGGCGGGCGACGCGCAGGATCTTGGCCTCGTCGGCGAGGCTCAGGCCGTAGCCGCTCTTGGCCTCGACGGTCGTCGTGCCGGCACAGAGCATGCGTTCCAAACGACGCTGGGCGCGCTCGGTGAGCTCTTCTTCGGACGCCGCTCGGGTGGCGGCTACGGTGCTGAGAATGCCACCGCCGGCGGCGAGGATCTGTTGATAGCTCGCCCCCGCGATGCGCTGGGCGAACTCCTCTGCCCGCCAGCCGGCGAACACCAAATGGGTGTGGCAATCGACGAAACCCGGAAGGGCGACACCAGCGCCGGCGTCGACCCGCGCCGCGTCGGATGCGACCCGAACCGATGCCGGCAGCCGGTTCGCCGGGCCGACGTAGATCAGGTTCTCGCCGCGCGCGGCGATGGCGGCGTCGGAAAGCTCGCCGACTTCCTCCTGAAACTCGCCGCCGGCCGGCCCGGCGTCGCCGGCGGCCATCGTCAGGCAAGAACGGATTCCGGTTACGACGAGCGTCGCCTCCGGCTTGTCGCCCGGCGTGGGAACCGGCCGCTCTTCCATCAATGATTCTCTGGATCCACCGAAGGGAGCTTGAGTCCGTGCCGCACCGCGGCGTCGATCGCCTCGACGTAGCCGGCGTCGGCGTGGCGCGCCACGCCCATGCCCGGGTCGACCGTGAGCACCCGGTCGAGGCGCTCGGCGCGGGCATCGGTGCCGTCGGCGACGATCACCATGCCGGCGTGCTGGGAGTAGCCGATGCCGACCCCGCCGCCGTGGTGGAGGCTGACCCAGGTGGCGCCGGAAGCGCAGTTCAGGAGCGCGTTGAGCAGGGGCCAGTCCGAGACCGCGTCCGAGCCGTCGAGCATGCCCTCGGTCTCGCGGTTGGGGCTCGCCACCGAGCCCGAATCGAGGTGGTCGCGGCCGATGACGATGGGCGCCGCGAGCTCGCCATTGGCCACCATCTCGTTGAACGCCAGCCCCACCCGGGCGCGGTCGCCGAGGCCGAGCCAGCAGATCCGCGAGGGCAGGCCCTGGAAGGGGATGCGCTGGCGCGCCAGGTCGAGCCAGTTGTGAAGGTGGCGGTCGTCGGGCATCAGCTCCTTGACCTTGGCGTCGGTGCGGTAGATGTCCTCGGCCTCGCCCGAGAGCGCCACCCAGCGGAAGGGGCCGACGCCGCGGCAGAACAGGGGGCGGACGTAGGCCGGCACGAAGCCCGGGAAGTCGAAGGCGTCGTCGACCCCGATCTCCAAGGCCATCTGGCGGATGTTGTTGCCGTAATCCAGCGTCGGCACGCCGGCGCGGTGGAAGTCGAGCATGGCGCGCACCTGCACCGCCATCGATTCCTTGGCCGCCTTGATCACGCCGTCGGGATCGCTTTGCCTTCGCTGCTCGGCCTCGCCCCAGGTCCAGCCCGCCGGCAGGTACCCGTTCAAGGGATCGTGGGCCGAGGTCTGGTCGGTGACGACGTCGGGGTGGGCGCCGCGGCGCACCAGCTCGGG
>JADFNY010000241.1 GCA_022563115.1 Acidobacteriota bacterium
CAGATCGACGCGCTCAAGCAGATCATCCGCGACGCCGGCTACGTCTATACCGAGCGAGAGCGTGCCAGCGATGTCGAAGGCATCGAGGTCAACATCGGCATGCACGCCGCCGGTAACATCGGCCACGACATGGCGGCGTCGTTGTTCGAGATCTTCCCCATCCGCACCGAGTACATGGTGCGACCCAACAACATCATCTCGCTGGAGTTCATCGTGTTCACGCCGGCGCCGGAGTGGAACGGCGCGAAGGTGCCGGTGAACGTCGAGGAGAACGCGGTGATCACCGAGCGCGGCATCGAGTGGCTGTACCCGCCGCAGATGCGAGTGCAGATCATCCGGTAGGAGAGGGCGCTCGGCCCCAAACCGGGAGGTTGCGTTGCAACCTGCGCCACCCGCACAACTAACAATCAGACGCTCGAACTTTTTTCGGTTATTACCTACCGATCCACCAGCGTACGCCTGACCTGCCGAACGTCGGACAGCTGCGCAAGGGTCGCGAAAGCACAACCGAGATCGGCACTTTGTCCGGCCGCAGCGCAGGCGGCGTCGGCCCGTTCGTAGTACGGAGCGAAGTCACAGTGCTCGTCCCATTCGGCCACCGTCACCTCGGCTGCGTGCTGGGAGTCGCGAAGGAAAGCCCGGCATGCCCGAATCCCCGGGCGAAGCACGACGGCGAGCTCATCGTAACCATCGGCCTGCCCCCGCACTTCGTCGAGCACATAAACGAACTGGGTCTCGATGGGGGTGGACCAGCGAGCGGTCTCTCCGTCCTCTACCAGCTCACGCGTGTCCCGGGCCAGCGTAGCCAGGCGCTCGATCGGAAAGTCGTAACCTAGGTGGCCGTTGAGGGCTGAGCGGAAGAGCCGCTGCAGCAGCACGAACGCGTCGATGCGACGCAGGACCCGCCGCTCTTCGGATCGGCTCGAGGCCCAGTCCTTTGTCTCCTCGTTCACGACCTCCGCGATGGTGGGAAAGATCCATGGGTCGGGGTCGACGTACGTCAACTTTGCTTCCTCCGACAACCCGGTGAATTCGGGCGCCGCCGGAAAGGCTATTTGCAGCATGAACGACAGGGGCGGCTCGTCGGTGCGCGAGTCCAGAAACGCGAACTCTTCGTCGACGGCGTAGCCGTTCTCGCGAACACCGCTCCAGACCTCTATCTTGTCCGGCAGGATCGTCCACGCGGCCTTCGGAGAAGCATCGGCGAACTTGCGCCCGATACAGGTCGCGAACGCGAACACGCCGTTGCCCTGTAGGCACGGCCCCATCGCGGCCACGAGCTCCCGGTCGAAGAACTCCGGCTTGGCGGTCAACGGTGATTGCCGGGCATCCGCGAGGCCGTTGGCATCGACGTCGACCTGCATGAGACGAAGCTCGGCTTCTTGGAGGAGCTCAGCTCGCAACGGTTCGACCTCCGCCCGCTGCACCGCGTCAAGTGCGCTGTACACGCGAGCTACTGTCGCGAGCCGGTACAACGCCTCGTGCGCCTCGACTCGGGCGTGCTGCGTGTGAACGCGCTCCACTTCGCCGCCGCGAGCGGTGCCCCGCCACGTGTCGACGAAGCGGTCCAGGTGGATCATGTCGGCACCGAGGCTCGTATCGACGAGCGCCGGATGCAAAAGAACCTTGAGCCCACCAAGGGACGCCACCATCGTGGCGGCTACCGGCCTGCCGTCGGCCGCATAAGCCAAGGCCAAGTGCGCGTCGCCGGCGTCGAAAGGTCCTATCCCGTGCGTCTCGCCTTCTCGGTCAACCAAGGTGAGCCGCAACTCGGTTCCGTTGACCCGCCAGTTGACGTCTACGATGTCGAGGGTCGCTGAAGCGTTCGGTTCTTCACCGATCAACACACCGCCGATGCGCGAGAATCCTCGCAGCGCGCGAAAATTCATCGCCCTACGGGCAAACGAGCTCGCCACCCGCGCCGAGTGCGTGGCGGGGTTTGCGAGGCGCACCAACTCCATCGAGTTCATTCCGCCGCCGCGCGCCAGGCTTCGAACGGCGCGGGTGCGCGAGTTCTCGGCTGCGGTACGGGCGCTTCCCGGAAAGTAGGTTTCGAAGCTGGCGAAGCCCTCGGCGACCTGCGTGGCCGCTCTTTGGTTCCCTCGCGGAACGAGGTGCTGGCTACGCGCCACTGCAGCGTCGAAGTCACCGGCCTCAGTCCATGCCAATCGCGGCGATCCGGATCGCTCGAAGATGTCGATAGAGCGCGGAGTTTGACGCGCCACACTTCGCAGGCGGTCGACGGTGGCAGTGGTAGCAACCCGCCTACGCGGCGTGTCCAGGGCGACGCGCTCGAGAGCCGTGTCGAGATCGACCCCGGCGGCGATGTCGGCGAGGTATTGGTTCTGCAGCGTCTCGAACGCCTGGCGAACGGCGCCCGTGCCGACGTTACGCTGCAGCCGCCCGGCCAGCCGTCCTACGTCGGTGGTGGCGTCGGGCATGGCCTCGCCGGCGGCCATGTTCAACACGCGCCCGAACATCTGGTTGGCAAGATCGTCCATCGGCACCGGAGCGCGAAAGGCAGCGCCCCGAACTCGGAACTCACTACGCAATCGGTTCCATACGCTGGTTCGGGCAAGCCCCGATTCGCGAATCTCGGTGGCAAGTCGGCGCCCCATCTCGGTGCGCGGCCGACGGGTGAGCGCCGCGTCTTCGAACTCGGCGAGAGCTTGGCGTTGGAAGGCTGAAAGCTCCGTAGCGCCGCCGGCCGCCCGGGAGGCTCGCAGCCCCGTTCGTTGTCCGGCCGCCGTTTCCGCGAGCACGGCACTGCGGGCACGCAGCGCGCGAAGTCCATAGATGGCAGCTCGGGCTTGCGGACCACCGGCCGGGGGATTCGCCGAGCTCAAGAAGCTGTCTTCGAACGCCCGGGCGAGCGCATCGGCGACTTCATCGTCGTCTTCGGCGGGCTTCGCAGTGCCCTCCAGTAGGGCGCTCCTGATCGCCTCCTCCATGGCCTGTTTGACTTCGAGGTCGGAAATGGCGACCAACCGTGCCTCTGCTGTCTCGGCAACCGGGACACCGTTCATCCCGATCAGTGACAGAAACAGGAGGATGGAAGCAATCGTTCCGAGCGCCTTCGCAAAATCGCCGGCGGTGTCGAGCGACCCTTTGCTCAGTATCGTCTCGGTGAATCGTCGGCGCAGCGTTTTGGGTTCCTCTGAATCGAATATGTCGTCGCCCCACTTGGGCTCCATCCGGCGTTCCCAATCGAGCATCACCCAACGCCTGCGAAGCTCCTCCTCCGCTTTCGCGACCTCGTCGCGAGCCGACTCCGGCGCTTCCAGCTGCCCGCCGATGACCGCTTGCTTGAGCGCATCCAGGCGGGCAAGCTCGGCGGCAACGGCCTCCATCACTTCCGTCGGCGGCAGCTCTTCCCACCTGCCGGCGTCAAGCTCCTCTTGCAGACGATTCAGTTCGCGCCGCATGGACGCCTCGTACACGTCCGACATCTTGCGCTTACCCAAACGGGAGGAGTAGTACGCGAGGGCGAGAACGAGGACCACGAAGGTGAAGGTCGACAGGCGGCCCATCGCGGCACCGACCGTCGAGCGCAGCCCGACGACGACCTCGAGCGCCGCACCCAACATCGTCGGCGTTACGTTGAATACAGCGACCAGCGCCAGGGCCATTACCCCGGCGATCGTCGCCATGAGCGCGGCGTTCCGGCAGAACTTGAGCCCCGCCATCACGCTGGCCTTCTTGATCACGTCGGCGGTCTTCTCCGCCTTCCAGCGGTCCGCGGCCACCGGGACAAGGAAGAAACGGAGCAAGGCGTACGAACCGATGCTGATCATCAAGAATTGGGTAATTGACATGTGCTGTGCCTCCTCGAGGTTGTTCCCTACCTGATAGCGTGGATTCGGCGCAACGAATGGCTCAAGCTTTGGTGTACGACGAGCGCTTCACCCCGCCCCACGGGCCGCTCGATCTGGAGCTGCGCTACTTCCGCGACACCGACGGGCGTGAGGTGGACTTCGTGATTACCGAACGTGGGCGGCCGGTGAAGATGGTCGAATGCAAGCTGACGGAAAGCCGTCTCGACCGCTCGCTCCGCTATCTCAAGCGGCGCTACCCCGACGCGGATGCGTGGCAACTCTCAGCGACAGGAGATCGGGACTACCTTGCGCCGGAAGGTATCCGCGTGTGCCCCGCACCGACCTTGCTGAAGTCTTTGATCTGACCGACCAGCTACGGGGCCCGACGACCCTTGCGGTCGGATGACCGAGCAAGGGCGTGCCAGCGAATGTCGAAGGCATCGAGGTCAACGTCAGCATGCACGCCACCAGCAACATCGGCCACGGTAGGCACAGGCGTTTCGGATCGGGCAGCGCCGACCCGTTATGATTCGATCTTCCAATCAACCCTGAGGAGCGGGCCCGATGAAGCTGTTCGGCGAGACCACCCTGACGAGCCTGGCCAAGACCTGTGGTTGAGCAGCCAAGCTGAGCCCGGTCGGGCTCGACGAGCTGCTGCAGACCCTTCCCGCGAACACGGACCCGAACCTGCTGGTTGGCTTCGACACCAGCGACGACGCGGCGGTCTACCGCATCAACGACGAAGTCGCCGTGGTGATGACCGCCGACTTCATCACCCCGCCGGTCGACGATCCCTTCGTCTTCGGGCAGATCGCGGCCGCCAACGCCCTGAGCGACGTGTTCGCGATGGGCGCTCGGCCGGTTACCTGCCTCAGTCTGGTCGGGTTTCCCTCCGACAAGCTGGAGCCGGAAGTCCTGCATGGAATGGTCGCCGGGGCACTCGAGCGCATCACCGCTGCCGGCGCGGTGCTGGGCGGTGGCCACACCACCGAGGATGAGGAGCCCAAGTTCGGGCTTTCGGTCACCGGCCTCGTGCATCCCGACAGGATCTGGCGCAACGTCGGGGCCGTCCCGGGCGACGACCTCATTCTGACCAAGCCGATCGGCAGCGGCGTGCTGTTCAACGGCAACCTCAAGAAGCGGGTCCCGGCCGCGGCGATGGCGGAGTGCGTGGCGACGCTCATCGAGCTCAACCGAGCGGCGGCCGAGACCCTGTCCCGATTCGACGTGCATGCCGCGACCGATGTCACCGGCTTTGGCCTCGCCGGCCACGGCTTCGAGGTCGCCTCCGGTTCCGACGTTACGCTCGTCCTCGAGATCGATCAGATTCCGACCTTGCCGAGCGCCCTCGACATGTATGAGGGCGGTGTAACGACCGGCGTCAACAAGGTCAACGGCGAGCGGGTGCGGGCGCACGTACGCTTCGAGCGCGAGCTGCCGGCCTGGCACCGGGAGATCTTCGTCGACCCACAGACTAGCGGCGGGTTGCTGGTGGCGCTGCCGGCGTCGATGAGCGACCAGGCCCTCGCCGCCCTCCATGAGGCCGGAGTGACCGCCGCCCGCCGCATCGGCCGGGTGTGCGAGCCCGAAGGCCAGATCAGGCTGGTGTTCGAATGAGTGGGTCGACGAAGCAGCTCCAGGAGTGGATCGAGGATGCCCGAGCGCGAACGTTTGCGATGGTGGAAGATCTCGACGATGAGCAGATGTCGGTCCCGTATCTGCCCACGGTGAACCCTTTCCTGTGGGAGCTGGGCCACGGGATATGGTTTCAGGAGTATTGGGTGTTGCGTCATGCGCTCGGCGGAGCGCCCCTGATCGATGATCCGGATCACCTGTACGACTCGACCCATGTCGGACATGAGATGCGCTGGCATTTGAAGATGCCGGGACGAGCGGAGGTCATGAGCTATGGGCAGCGGGTGCGGGACGCCGTTCTCGAGACCCTGGCCAAGGGTGAGCCTGGCCCCAAGCTACGCTACTTCCTGCTCCTGTCTGTGTTCCACGAGGACATGCACCAGGAGGCGTTTTGCTACATGCGGCAGACACTGGGGTACGCGCCACCCAGCTGGCTCGGCCCGGTGCCGGCGGTAGCGGAGCCGTCGCGAAGCGACGGTGACGCAAGGATCCCGGGGGGCCGGGTCGACATCGGCGCGAGCAAAGAGACGCCGTTCGTCTTCGACAACGAAAAATGGGCCCACCCCCTCGACATCGAGGCGTTCCGTATCGCCC
>JADFNY010000242.1 GCA_022563115.1 Acidobacteriota bacterium
AGGCGGGCTTGAACCGAGGCGCTTCCCGCCAGCGGCAGATCTCGAGATCCCCACCGATCGAATCATCTTCAGGTGCACGCATGTAAAAAATCCCGGAGAACAGCTTCTTCGGATCATCGACATGACGGCCTACGACCCGCGAGGTTTCCCAGACGGGGGTGTTGATGGTGAATTGGACGTCGATCCAAAGATCCGCGCCTTGGTCCTCGATGTGCCGGGGCTGCACCGTCAACTCGTCGAGGCTTTTCCCCAGCTGCTGCTCCAGGTCCGGATAGCTTTGGCGGAAGCCGTCGCCGAGATGAAGCAGCAGCTGCTGGTGTCCTGAGTCAGAAGTTCGTTGCATTTTGTGGTGCCGTGAGCGAGGCGAATTCAAGGAGCGGCGACGAGGAGATGCTGGCGTCATCGTGGAGGAGTCGCGACGCCGCCATTCGCCCGTAACTCCCACATGTCCGGAGGGTTACGCCGCCAAGGGCGCATCTGCGGCGTTCCCGCTCCTTGACGATGCGCACCAGCATCGCCGACGTCGCGGCGCCCTGCATCTGCGCCCTTGGCGTCGTAACCAGACCTATCACACTTCCACCACGGCCTGCTCCGCGTCGTGGCTCATCGACGATGCCTCCCGCATCGCCTGCGTCGCCCCTCCTTGACCTCACCTGCATCTCCCTGGTGCAAAATGTAACGAGCTTCTGACTCAAGACACTCTTGGTGCCGTTGCCCAGCCCGCTCAACTGCAGGCTTCTGCCAGCGTCTGGACCAGCCGGTCGATGTCGTCTCGCGTGTGGATTTCAGTGACACATACGAGCAGTTCGTGTTCACGCGCCGCATCGAACCGCCCCAGAGGAACACCCGGCACAACCCCGTTGGCCGCACATGTATCGACGGCATCGCCCGCTCCGATCGGCAGGCGCACCACGAACTCGTTGAAGTGCGGGCCGTGAAAGGGAAACTCGACCCCGGAAACCTCAGCGAGTCGCGCGCGCGCGTAGGTCGCTTTGGCGAGGTTCTGCAGGGCGAGCTCGCGGATTCCGCTGCGGCCGAGACTGCTCATGTGAATGCACGTCGCCAGGGCGCACAGCGCCGTGTTCGTGCAGATGTTCGACGTCGCCTTGGCGCGACGAATGTGCTGCTCACGTGTCGCCAGCGTCAACACGAAGCCCCGACGACCTTCGGCATCGACCGTCTGGCCGGCGAGTCGGCCGGGCAGGTTGCGAACGTATTCCATGCGGGTGGCTATGAAGCCGACCAGAGGGCCGCCGTAGTTCTGCCCGTTGCCGAAGCTCTGCAGCTCGCCGGCGACGATATCCGCGCCGACCTCGCCGGCAGGCACGGTCAGTGCCCAGGCGACCGGCTCGGTGACCACGACGATAAACTTGGCGGATACCTCGGCAACGGCAGCCCCGGCGGCGCGGAGATCCTCGACGACGCCAAAGAAGTTGGGTTGCTGGACGATCACCTCGATGACGTCGTCGTCGAGCACGGGGATCGAGGTGCGACCCGAGGCGTCGAGCCGCAGCAGCTCGAACTCGACGTCAAGGTACCTCGCGTAGGTCTGGGCGACCTCCCGATACGCGGGGTGCAGACCCTCCGACCACAGCACCCGACCGCCGCGACGTATCAGGCGACGCGCCATGAGGACGGCTTCGGCAACGGCGCTGGCGCCGTCGTACATCGACGCGTTGCACACCTCCATGCCGGTGAGCATCGATACCAGCGTCTGGAACTCGAAGATCGCCTGCAGAGTCCCCTGGCTGATCTCTGCCTGGTACGGCGTGTAGGCGGTCATGAACTCCTGGCGCTGGATCAGCGCGTCGACGTGCGTCGGCACGAAGTGCGGAAAGCAGCCTGCTCCCAGGAAGCTCAGCATCCCAGAAGCCGGGCCATTGCGGGACGCTAGCTCGTCAAGATGGCGAATCAGCTCGGGCTCCGAGAGCGCCTCTTCGACCGGCAGCTCGCCGCCGTATCGGAGGCCCTCCGGGATCGACGAGAAGAGATCGTCGAAGCCTTCGACACCGATCACGTCCAGCATCTCGCGGCGATCGTCGGGGCCGAGCGCCTGGTAACTACCGGGGCCGTGAGAATCGTTGGTGGTGCTCATTCAGTCTCGCTGCTTGGGAGGCTGCTAGGGCTCGTGGTCACCGACTACGGCGCCCGGATCAGTGGCCGCCTTCGGCCGATTCGAGGAAACTGACGTAGTCACCGGAAGACATCAGGGCCTCGATCTCGCTGCTGTCTGCCATCCTCACCCGGACCATCCAGGCCGCGCCGTGTGGATCTTCGTTGAACAGTTCGAGCTGATCTATGAGCTCTTCGTGGATCGCGGTGACCTCGCCGGAGACCGGCGCGTACAGCTCGGATACGGCCTTGACCGACTCGATGGTGCCGAAAGGCTGTCCGGCCTGCAGCTGATCGCCGACCGCCGGCAGCTCGATATAGACGACGTCGCCGAGCTCGGCCTGGGCGTGATCGGTGATCCCGATGGTGCCCTCGTTGCCGTCGACCGAGATCCACTCGTGCTCCTTGGTGTACTTGTAGTCCTCCGGATAATCCGCCATCGATTGCTCCTCGATCTTCCTGCTGCGTCTAGCTGGGCTGCGGACGCCTGTAGAAAGGCGTCTTGACGACCCGTACTTCCAGTTTGCGCCCTCGAATGTCGACTTTCAGCAGCCCGCCGACCTCGGTGTGTTCTGCCGGCACGTATCCGAGCCCGATGCCCTTCTGAAGCGTCGGGCTGAAGCTGCCGCTGGTGACTTCGCCGATAGCCTGCTCGTCGGCCCCGTAAAGCTCGTATCCGTGGCGCGGCACCCCACGATCGATGAGCTCGAATCCAACCAAGCGTTCGGCGGTACCAGCCTCAATCTGCGCCACGATCGCGTCCTTGCCGATGAACTCGCCCTTGCCGGGCTTGGTGAGCCACCGCAAGTTGGCCTCCACCGGGCTGCGTGACTCATCCATGTCGTTGCCGTACAACAGCATGCCGGCTTCGAGGCGAAGCGTGTCTCGTGCCCCGAGTCCCACCGGAACCACACCTTCGTTCGCGCCGGCGTCGAGTATCGTGTCGGCGAAGTCCGCCGCCTGTGACGGCGGCAGATAGACCTCAAAACCATCCTCGCCGGTGTATCCGGTGCGCGACACCAGCGCCTGGACACCGTCGATGTCGGTGAACGCGGCCCGGTAGTAGCCGATCGACGCGAGGTCGAGCGCCACGATGCGCGACAGGATGGTCTCGGCGTCGGGGCCTTGGAGCGCCAGCTGCGCCCACTCGTCGCTCTCATCCCGCACCTCGAGCAAGCCCCCGAAGTCCTCCGCCTGCTCTTCGATCCAGGCAACATCCTTGGGCGTCGTGGCGGCGTTGATCACAAGCAGATAGTCGGTCTCTGCGAGCCGATACACGAGGAGATCGTCGATGACGCCCCCGGCGTGGTTGGTCATCAGGGTGTACTGAGCTTGCCCGAGCTCGAGGCCGCCAGCGTCGTTGGTGGTCAGGTGTTGGATGAACGCCAGGGCGTCGTCACCCCGAATCCTGACCTCCCCCATGTGGCTGACATCGAACAACCCGGCCCGCTGGCGGACAGCCTTGTGCTCGGCGAGGATGCCCTCAAACTGGATCGGCATGTCCCAGCCCCCGAAGTCGACCATCTTTGCCCCGTGGTCGCGATGCCACTGGTTCAGAGGAGTACGCTTGGGGTCGTCGGACATCGCGTTTCTCGGGGATCCTGAAGGGTGGCGGAAGCGCCGGAATCCGGGGAAGGAACTCCGCCAGAAGCTACCATAGCGCCCGGGTGTTTCAACCCGCCCGCAGGGGCGTCTCCAAACGCGAATTAGCAGGGTGCTGAAGAACTTCCGCGAATACCGTTACCGGCACCGGGAGTTTTTCAGCACCCTGTTGTAGGGCGTGCCGCGGCCTCGACCGGGGTCCTCAGCGCAGCTCGTCCCAGTTCGCCAGGGATCCGTTCCACCACCACAGCGTGAGGCGGCCGGTGGGCCCGTAGATCCGCAGCGCCGCTGCGTCCCCGCTGCGCGAGCGTAGGTACAACGTGCCGGAACGCGCCCCGCCGGTGGGCGTACAGCTGACGACCTCGGAGCGCCCGAAGGCCAGGCCGTCGCGATCTGCCGCACCACCGCGAACGGTGGGAACCGCCGGCGGGCGTCCACCTTCGACGCCGGGGAAAAGCATGCCCAACGAGCTCCACGCCTCCAACGGCACGTCTACATGGGCGGCGAGGTCGGCGCTCGTGACTCCGTCGCCGTCGCCGTCGACTACGGCGACCCAGTGCAGGTCCGCACCGTCGGGATCGAACTGCACCGCGTGGGTGCGGCCCGAGGCGGAGGCGGCGGCGCAGACGCGGGTAAGTAGGAGCGCCAGGTGCCGCACCGCGGCCTCGACCTCTTGTTGCTGGCGCCATCGCACGAAGTTCGGCGCGCTGTAGAGCGCCAGGATGCCCAGGACCGCGAGCGTCGTCAGCATCTCGAGGACCGACGCACCGCGGCACCCCCTGGAGTTCTTCAGCACCCTGCTAACCCGCATTTCTCAACGGGGTGGGTGGCGAGGGGGCGGAAAGGGGTGCGAATACAAGGCGCGCGACCGAGGGCCCCGCAGACGTACTCGTGCAGTACGTCGAGGAGCCCGACCGAACGCAACGCCGTAGTCGCGCCCCTTTCCGCTCCCGCAGTAGCACCCCGTTGAGACATCCGCGGCATCATCGCAGGCGCAGCAAGGCGGCGCGTCGAGCCAACTGCCCCCCGGTAAGCACCGCACCGGCGCCGGGCACGCCGACGTCTCCGACCGGAGCCGTGCTGCCGAAACACGTCGCCTCGACGAGAGCCCAACGAGAGGCGTCGAGCACCACCCGGCTCCAGCACCTGGGACCCGGCCCGTCCGGAGGGATGTCGTCGCGAGTTCCGGGCAAACCGTCAGCCCCGGGCGCACCGGCAACCCTCCAGCCGGCCGGGTATTCAACACGTTCGTCGAAAGTGTGGGCAATGGCCGCCGCAACAGCCGTGGCCTCCCGGGCCGCCTCGGCGGCCCGGGAGTATTCAAGGGCTGCCCCAAGCGCCTGTGCAATCACCAGAGTGGAAATCGCCAGCACTCCCAGAGCGACAACGACTTCCAAGAGGGCGAAACCGCCCGTCGTTCGTTTCGACATCCGTGCCTCCCAGAACATGGGACGGCCACGGACTGGGAGATTCCCGACTTCGAGTCCAGTGTTATTCCACCGAGCGGCTGCAAGGGACGCGAATACAAGGCGCACGCAGATTCGGGAGCGGAGGCGTACTGAAAGTACGTCGAGCACACGGAGCAAGTGCAACGCCGTAGTCGCGTTCCTTGCAGCCGCTCGGTCTAGGAAGCGCCTTCGAGCACCTGCACCCGACCGGTCACCTGGTTCATGACGATACGGAACGAGTCGCCGATGGAGTTCGTCAGCGTGATCGTGTCGTCTTGCGCCAGCCGATCGTTGATGCTGCCGTCGGGATGGAAGACGGCAACGTCGACGTTGCCCTGCCAGGACAGTTCAATGGGATCGTCGATGGGGTCGGTAAACGTAACGCCCTGCGGCAACACCACCGGCTCTGGGCTGATCTGATCGGTGTACCCGTTGACCGGGTCACCCTGCCACAGCGTGAAGGTGCCAGCCGACTGGTCGAACGCGAGCGTGAAACGCGTGTTTCGGCTGACCGCGCGCATGCGCTGTAGCTGAAGGTCGGCGGCGATTCCCTGCGCCGCGGTACGGACGCGATAGCGCTCCAACCAATCCTGCATCGGCGGCATCCCCACCATCACGACGAGGCCGAGCAGGAGGAGGACGACGGAGAGCTCGATGAGCGAATAGCCGTTCTCACGCCTGACGGCACGGTGTCTCGGGAGGCACAGTGCGGTCTTGGAGATCATGCGGCCATTGTCGCAACTCCACGGCGCAAATTCCACCCCTTTCCAGCCCGGATTTGCCTGCTCGTGATCACTTCTGGTCGCTCTTGGCAGGGTGCTGAAGGGGCCCGTAACGGCACCCCCGGGAGTTCTTCAGCACCCTGTTAGACCCC
>JADFNY010000243.1 GCA_022563115.1 Acidobacteriota bacterium
GCCATCGGCGCCAACGTCACCATCCCGTCCGGCGCCGAGGTGATCGACCTTTCGGGTATGTCGGTGCTCGGCGGCCTGGTAGATACCCACAACCACCTGGCGCTCACCTACAAGGAAGAGCCCGAGAGCAATGTTTACTACCTTACCTACGTGCTCGACTCTACGCCGCTGCGGGCCATCCAGGCGGTGTCGAACGGCATGCAGATGCTGTCGTCGGGCTTCACGATCGTCCGCGACATGGGCAACAACGGCAACTACGCCGACACCGCGCTGCGCGTCGCCATCGAGCAGGGTTGGATCCCGGGGCCGACGATCATCAATTCCGGGATCATCATCGGCGGCATGGGGGGGCAGTTTTGGCCGACGCCGGAGATGGCGTTCGACCACTCGATTGTGTACCCGGAGTACCTCGATGCCGACACCCACGACGAGATCATCAAGGCGGTGCGCCAGAACATCCTGTTCGGCGCCAAGGTCATCAAGATCTGCGTCGACTGCAAGCCCTACGGCTACAGCGTCGAGGACATGGAGCTGTTCGTCGCCGAGGCTGCCAATGCCGGAATGAAGGTCGAGGGGCACATCCAGACGCGGGAGGGGGCGCGTCGCGCCATCGAGGCCGGGCTGTGGTCGCTTGCCCACGACGACCCACTTGACGACGAGCTCCACAAGATGATGGCGGAGAAGGGCATCTTCCGGGCCGGCACCGAGACGCCGGTGGCGGCGTGGAGCACCACCAGCGAGGCCGCCTTCGAGCGCCGCGTCGAGAGTCTGCGCAACGCCTACGACAACGGCGTCAATCTGACCTTCTCGACCGATGCCGACTACTACATCCCGGGTATGACGCGCGGCGAGCTGGCGATCGATTTCATCAAGACCTGGCAGGCGGCCGGCATTCCCGACGCCAAGATCCTCGAGATCATGACCATCAACGGCTACAAGTGCGCCGAAACCTACGACCAGCGTGGCCCGATCAAGCCGGGTATGGTCGCCGACATGATCGCCGTCCCGGGCAACCCGCTGGAGGATATCGACGCTCTTCGTGACGTCCAATTCGTGATGAAGGACGGCATGGTGTTCAAGCGCGACGGCGTGATGACGCCGGAGGTGTTCTTCAACGCCGGGCCGGTGAACGGCTGGCGAATTCGGTAGCAAGGCGCCGTGGAGGCCCCCTTTTGGGTGGCCTCGACGCGAGTTTCTCCGCGCCCGCAGCAGGAGGGGGTTGAGATATCCGGGCTAAAAGCTCAGACCGATCGTCAACTTGAAATCGGGGATGTCACCTACGCCAACCCGGGCCTCGAGCAGGTACTTGCTTGCCTCACCCCACTCGAATCCGCCGATGAGGTTGAACCCCACTCCGACATCGAAGTCGCCGTCGCCGGCTTCCCGGCCGAAATCTCTGTGGATGAGGCTCACCCCTAGCCCACCACCTAAGTAGGGAACCCACGAGCGCGGTTCGAACGTGTACAGCGCATCGATGTTGATGGCGCCAACAACGCGGTCGCTCCCGAAACCTATCTCGAAGCTAGGCTGGAAACGTACCTTGGGCGCAAACTGTCCGGCGTTGACGTGCAGGCCCAGGTGGACCTGATCCGGATCGATCGTCAGGCCGCCCCGGATGCCGACCTGGCGCACTCCGATGTCGTCCTGAGCTTCGGCCGCCGGTGCAACACAGAAAATTGTTCCTACGATCACGGCCAGGGAAAGTACGCGTCGTCTCATTGTCACCCCTTCTTGGTGGCCTCGACGCGAGCTTCAGCGCACCCTGATCGAGTAATTGGTATTGCGCACCATGCGTGTCACCTCGCCATCGGGGCCGAGCTCGAAGGTCGTCGCTTCGGCCAGCTCGCCGTCGTCCCGAATCCGCCGGAACGTGTCCTCGCCGACGTGCTCGAACATGGTCAGCCGCGGGTTCATGGTGGGGAACGAGACCGTCGCGAGCTTCCCGTCCTTGATCAGCACGTGGGTTTCCCCGCCCAGCGGGCGGTCGTAGCGGCCGACGTATTTCTCCAGCTCCGGGTCCGGCTGCTCAGCCTCGCCGGGGCTCTTGAGCGCACTGGCGATCGCCGGGGCGACGAGGTCGAAGACGCGCGACGTGTAGGTGCCCGGGCTTACCTCGTTGCCGTTGGTCATGAAGATCACCGCGATCTTGTCCTTGTTCGACATCGACAGATTGGTGCGATAGCCGGGACACGAGCCGCCATGCCCGACGAACGTGGTGTCGTTGCGCCGCGACACCGAGAAACCGAGGCCGCGATGCACCTGGAAGTCTTCACCGACAAAATGCACGCGCTGCATCTCGCGCAGCGTGTTGGCGTGCAGCACCTCGACGCCGCCCTCCTCGAGTAGGCGAAACTGCCAAGAGGCGAAGCGTCCCAGGTCCTCGACCGTGGATGCGTAGCCGGCGGCCGGGGCAATGCCGCGCACCCGATAGAAGTCGATCGCCGTGCGCTTGCCGTCGCGCCCCGGCATGCTGTACGGGGTCGCTAGGCGCCCGCCGCGGTGCTTCTCGGGAATGGCGGGGCTGGTGCTGTCGAGGCCGAGCGGATCGAGGATGTGCTCCTGGACGTACTCGGCGTAGGGCTGGCCTGACACCGCTGCCACCACCTCGCCGGCCAAGGTCAGGCCCAGATTGGAGTACTGGAAGTAGGTATCGGCCGGGTAGAGCTCTTCCTGCTTCGACAGCCTCTCGATGATCTGCTCGCGCGTCGGAAACAGATAGTCAGGACCCGTCCAATACGGATGGTCGGACTCGCGCGGCAGGCCGGACGAGTGCGTCAGCACCCCCTGAATGTCGATGTCGCCGGTTCCCGGCTGGGAATCCTGGATCGTGAGCCACGGCAGGTGAGCGGAGAGCGCGTCGTCGAGTCGCAGCAGCCCTTCGTCGCGCAGCTGCATGACGGCGACGCTGGTGAACAGCTTCGAGATGGAGCAAATGCTGTAGATGGTGTCAGGCGCGGCCGGAACTTCACTATCGACGTGGGCGTAGCCGAAGCCCTTGCTCCAGATCAAGTCCTGGTCGTACACCACGCCCATCGACACGCCCGGGATGTCCTCGTAGTCGACCTGCGCGTCCACCCACAGCTCGATGAGCTCAAAGACGGTGGCAACGCGCGGATCGTCGGTGAGCGCGCTCGGGCCCGATTGGGCTCGAGCCATCAGTGGGGCGACCAGCAGCAACGTAAGCGTACACGCGAAGGCCTTTTGCATCTCTCAACTCCGGTTCGAGGAACGGAAGAATACGGCGAGTGTCCCATCAGACTGATGCGCCTGACAACCGAAGTTGCCAGCTCATCTCGGCTGCCGCGTTGAACAGTTCAAGCCATCCCAACCAGGCTAGAACCCGCAGCAGCACCCGGTTGAGAAATGCGGGCTAGAGACGCACCCAGGTGCTGGCGGGATGTTAGCCAGCGTCCATGGTTGCGAGGGCCTGCACGAAGGTCGCCAATTCTGCGGGCAATGTGCCGCTGTCGTTGAACAGCAACTCCTCCGGGCCGAGTGGCTCGCCGTAGGCATTCTCGTTCGCCTCGAGATCGGTCCCCAGTTTTGCGCCTTCGAGCGAGATGCCGGCGAACAAACCGCGGCTGCGCGAGTAGGCGTAGATTTCCGTCCGCAGCGTCGCATCCGTACCGACCTCGGCGGTTCTTCCTACGGGGCCGGCAGACACGGACGCATCGGCTCCCAAGGTGAACTGGTTTCTCAGGAGCCGATCGGCCGCCTCGGGATTGATGAAAACCAGTATGAAGTCGGTCGATTGGGCCCCGATCTGAAAGCCGAAGCTGCCACCGGTAAGGGACACGAACGACGGCCGGCTCCATCCGCCTTCCGTTCGGCAGCTCACCAAGCCCCTGCCGTACCTGGCACCGAAGATGAAACCTACCTTCTTGACGTTCGGTATGACCGCGACACACACCGCCCGGGCCAACAGCGAGCTGGGGATGCCCTGATCGGGAGCACTCATGATCTCGCCAAGCACACTCGTCGCTTCGAGAGCACGCTCCACCAGTTTGCCCGGCACCGTACCTTCGGCCACGACGGTCCACCTGCTCTCCGGCGCGTTGGTCTCCGAGGGAGAACCCTCTGCGTCCGGAGTGTCGACGGCCTCTGGATCTTCGGGCCCCGTCGGCTCCGGTTCTGGTGCTGCCGGCCCGGGTTCGGGTGCTGCCGGCCCGGGTTCGGGTGCTGCCGGCCCGGGTTCTGGTGCTGCCGGCCCGGGTTCGGGTGCTGCCGGCCCGGGTTCGGGTACCTTCGGCATCGGATCGGGAGCTTCGTCGCCGGCCTGGGACACCACGGCGACGGTTTCTGAGCCTGTCGCCCCGGCGGGTTCGGTGTCTGTTTCCTGGGTCACCGGGGCGGGCGCTTCGCTGCTCGCTTGCCGCAAGGGTGCCGCCGCCTCAGATTCGGTATCGGTTGGTCCCGACGCTGCCGGGAGCACTCCGAGGATACCTGGCGGCACCGCGGCCACAGCGCTTTCATTCACGCGCTCTGAGGATTCGGCTTCTCCCGTCGCGTCACCGCTTCTCAGTTGGGCGCCGAGCCACATCCCTGTCGCCAGCACGACAACAAAGCTCGCCGCGAGCAGGAGCGGCCGGCGCCTGGCGCTGGCAAACCTCGAAGCGAGCAATGCCCAACCAGACAGCAGCTCGAACCCTTCCCTCGAGTGAAGCCACCCGTTGGCGGTGGCAAGGCTTGAAGTAAGCGAAGCCCAAAGAGTCAGCAAATTGAGGCTTTTCTTGTTGTCGCCCGCTTCACTCGGAGACCACACTGCGGTCACTTCCGTGCTAGCTGATTGCGAATAGCTCCCAGTGACGCGGGCGCTCTCCGATGGAACTCCGAGGGCCTCCGCGAGCCCTTCGGTCAAGGCCGTGCAGCTCGGATAGCGGGCGGATGGGAGCTTGGACAAACCTCGCAACACGACCTCACCGGCCGCCCTCGGGACCAGCGGGTTGATTAGCTCGGGCGGAACCGGGTCGTGCTTGAGGATCCGGTAAATGACGGTGGTAACGGAATCGCCGGCAAACGGCACCTCGTCGGTCAGCATCCGGTAGATGATGATCGCCAGCGAAAACTGATCGGAGGCACCCGTGACCTCTTGGGCGGCGGCTTGCTCCGGGGACATATAGGCGGGGGAGCCGTAGGTCGTTCCCTGGCGTGTAAGAGTCGAATCGGCCATCCGGGCAACACCGAAGTCGCTTATCATCGGCGTACCTTCCGCCGTCAGCAGGATGTTGTCCGGCTTGACGTCCCGGTGGACGATCCCGCATTCGTGGGCGTGGTCGAGGCCGCTGGCGATCTGTGAGGTAAGCTCGATGATGCGACGGAAAGGGAGTGTGCGCTCCTTGGCCAACAAAGACCCGAGGCTGCCGCCATCGATGTAGGCCATGGCGATGAACGTCTCCTTCTCCTCGATGCCAACGTCGAGAACCGGGACGATGTTGGGGTGAACGAGCATTCCCGCGGCGCGCATCTCACGCTCGAAGCGCCTTCGCGTTTCGTCGTCCGGTGGCTCCGCACTGGCGGGCTGGCGATGGAGCGTCTTGATGGCAACCTGTCGCCCAATGACGGGATCTTCGGCCAGGTAGACCGTACCCATTTCACCCTGCCCGAGCGTGGCCTTGACCTTGTAGCGGCCAAAATGGATTGGTGCATCCATCCAGAGCTGCCTACAGTTGGCGAGGCGTCGTCAAATTCGCGGCCTCGGTGCCGAATCCGCTCTTGGTTGTGCGACACTGACGAGCGTTGTCGGGGGGCACCAAAGTGACTCTACGACATCTCGACCCCAGTCTCGGAGCAGATTCGAGGAGGACGCGGCGTATGAGTAAAGAAGAACGGGTCATGAAAAGGATCTCGAAGATACTCTCCAAGCTCGAGCCGGAAACAGCAGCCAGGGTGGCCCGACAGGTCGCGGACTATTACGACGCTGACACGGCCTCGGAGGAACCCGATGACCCCGAGCCGCCGAAGACCGAGCCACAGCAACCGGAGGACGACTCTTCCAAGCCCGCGTTCATGCGCACGCAACACAGGATGACGATAGG
>JADFNY010000244.1 GCA_022563115.1 Acidobacteriota bacterium
TCGTTGCTCATCGGGGTCACGCTGCAGCATCGGCTGCCCGGAGAACCCATGGCTCAGGCCGAGGATGTCAAAGACAGTGGCCGGCAAGTCGCTCTGCATGGTCGGTGCTTGAGAAACGACCAGGGGCCCAGCAGCTCCGGGGGGTTTGATCATCATGATTGCTTTGGCCGTGCCGGCGATATGACCGAGGCTCGCCGTCGACGGACCGCGGCGCAAGGGCAGGCTGTCGCTTTGCCCGGTGAAGCCCCGCGGGTCCAGGGCCGTACCGTGGTCTGACGATACGACGATCAGGCTGCTGTCGTAGATGCCGAGCGAGCGCAGTCGGTCGAGAAACTCGCTCACCAGATCCACCGCGCACCGCGACTGCGCCAGGTAGCGGTCTCTGGAGAAGGACACCACGCCGATGAATCCGCATTCGCGGTCCATGACCACCGGGCGATGCGGCACGCCGAGGTGGATCAGCTTGTAGACCGGCGCGCGGCGCGCCACCGTCATTCTGTCGATGAACTGCTCGAAGAAGGCGGCAGAATTGCTCGCCTCCTGGCGCCGCTCGACGGCGACGGACCCGCTGCTTTCCGCCCAGAACATCCGGGTGAACCAGTCCGGATTGGCGGAGAGCCTGGTCTTCACCACGTGCGGCGCATAGCGAAACACCGAGAGTTCGATGAGCAACCGGGCGCTGAATTTGCGGTAGTCGTAGTAGCTGACGAACGGCTTGCGAATGGAGAAGAAGGCGCCGCCCAACGCCTCGGCACGCTCATCGACGCCGACCCAATCGGAGAGCCACAGACCGGAGAGAATCGACACGATGTCGATCTCGTAGCCGTGCTCCCGCAAGCCGCTGAAGATCGAGCCCTGCCTAAAGGCCTCGCGGACGAACTCGCGCACCGGCTGTTCACCGCGGTAGACGCGGCCGGTCAGCATCGCCGGCATGCTGAGCGATGTGGTGGGAAACGTGCCGGCGTTGTCCGCGAAATAGGTGAAGCCGCTGAAGCTCTCGTCCATGCCCGCGCGTTCCGCGTCGACGATCTCCTTCAGCACGTCGGATTGAAACTCGTCGAGGACCACGTGGATGACGTTCTGCTGGGCAGAGAATTCGAACAACCCCGCGGTGGGCTCCTGCCAGCGGGCGGCTCCTTCGCCGGCGGTCACGAGCGACGAGACCATGATCGCCACTCCCTGGAGAGCCAGAAAAACCACACTGGCCGAGGGCGCCAATGCGCTGAACTGCCCACGAAATAGGAGGGCTGCGGTCAGAATGAGCCCCCACGCGCCGAGTTCATAGGGAACGCGCGACTCGAGACGGCTGAAGTCGATCTCGGTACTATCCACAACGCCGTAGTCTCCCACCCAGAGGTTTCCCTGGGCCCACAGCAACAAGCCCACCGCGAAGAGCAAGGCAACGTATCTCGGTGCCACTTTTTCCGTCAGGACGCAGCCGATCGTGACGAGCGCCGCCCAGGCAATCAAGACGACCCCGACCAGCCATGGGAAGGCGAGAGCAAAGAACCCCACAGCGAACTCGCCGCTGTTGTTGGCGTGGATGGTGTGCGGACCGACGAGGAAAACCATCGCCGGCCCAAGCAAGGCAGCGGGAGCGACGCTGGCGATGCGTTTGCCGAGGCCCCACATCGTCATGGCGGCAAGCTCTCTCCACCAGGCGACCAGGCCGTCCCGCATCCACGGAACCACCAGCCACAGTAGGAGGATCGCCGGCGGAACCACCCAGGCGACGAGCGTCAAACGGCGTAGCCAGGTGGCGCTCGTCGCTACCCAAAAATCGATAGCGTCCACCTGCTGAGGGAACAAGCGCCCGGGATGCAACGGCTTCGACTCAGCCCCGGCGGGAGCGCTCTGCACCCTGAGGTGGTATACACCACGAAGCTGCCGGTACTCGACGCGGAGTTCGTGCGCCCCGGCGGAAAGGGTCAACGGACGCGAGATGGTCGCCATGCCCACATCGGGGCTACGGCGCAGGACGAGCTCCCCGTCGACGAACACCGTGACCTCGTCATCGGCCGCGGCGTACAGAGCGACATCCTGGCTGCGGGGCAAGAACCAATAGCCCTGCCAGCGAGCACTGAAGAAGCGCCTCGGCAATTCCTCGGCCTGGTCGATGAATACCAGGTCGATTTGCGTGGTGGTGTCTTGAAGGAGCGGCTTGCCGGCGAAATTCTCACCCTCGTAGAGGGTTCGCTGGAGGCCGTTCGGCACCGCGACACGGCCGACCAACGCCCCGACCAACGTGACGGTAACGGCCACGATCAGGTAGAGGAGCGCCGCTCGCGCCCGTCGCGACCGCGCTGCTGGATCGCTCCAGTTGAGGTCTAGACGGTGTGGTTTCATCGTTTAGGCGGATCCGAACCGCAGTAGGCGATTCTGAGCAGCCACATTAGCACCTCTTCCGGCGGCTCAGCCGCGGCGCGAATGCTCCGCGGAACGCCCAGCAGCGTCCGTTACGGGCCGCCGCTGGGTGCCGGAAATATGGCCACCGGGTGGCCTGCGGCTAGCACTCGATGACGCTCACCGGCATGTCGATAACGTTGACCGCCAGGCCGCCGCGCGCGGTGTTGATCGCTTTCACCGCGGCCATGGCGATGCGCTCGATGCAGGGGATCTGCACCAGGCCGCCGATGGGATCGCAGGTGAGGCCGAGGTTGTGCTCGATGGCTATCTCGGCGGCGTTCTCCAACTGGCCCGGAGTGCCGCCAAGGCATTCGGTCAGCCCTGCAGCGGCCATCGAGCAGGCCGAGCCCACCTCCCCCTGGCAACCGACTTCGGCGCCCGAAATCGAGGCGTTCTCCTTGTAGAGCAAACCGATGGCCGCTGCAGTGAGCAGAAACCGTATGGTGCCGTCGTCGTCGGCGCCCTCCACAAAAGTGGTGATAGTAGTGCAACACCGCCGGGATGATTCCCGCGGCGCCGTTGGTCGGCGCCGTCACAACACGGCCGCCCGCGGCATTCTCCTCGTTGACTGTCACCGCCCGTGCCCTCTACAAGCTGGCTCTCCGGCGGGACCGTCTCGTATTCGAGGTCCGTGGTCGTGCCCGCGCAGAGTCCCGGGGGGCCGGTAACCGTCGCCATGGCGCTGGAAGCGCCAGCCGGTGAGCGCGTCAACCTTGCTGCCGAGGATCTCGGGAGCCGACAGTATCGAGTCGCACGCTTCGAGGTCAAATCCGGCTACCGACACCCGCTGGACAACCGACTACGAGAGCGGCTTTCACCCCCGTGAGCGGAACGAAACAGACACGTGGCGATGGACGACCGGGGAGGCAACCCTGGCCTACCGCAAGCCCCGGGGGGCGTCGTGTTGTATCTGATCTTGGGAACCCAGGCCGGTCGCTTCGAGGCCGCTCAGGAGGTCACGATCGCGGTGCGCGGCGAGGTCGTTGACAGCTTCGAGATTGCCGGGGCTGGTCCAGACTGTGCGGGTTTTCTTGAACGGCAGTCTCGCAGAGGAGGTTCTTCTCGACGACGACGCTTGGCACAGGGTCGTATACGAGCTGCCACCGTCTCGGGACGGCATCGTCAGCGTCGAGCTGCTCGTGAGCCCGGTGACTCGGGTCGAGGGAGATCCGCTTCCGCGCGGCGCGATGGTCGGCGAGTACCGCTGGCAGTGATGAGTCGCTCGAACCCTGACTCTATCCTCGAGCGAGGGCGTGATACATGATTCTCCGCCCTTCGCACAACAGTTCTCGTCGCCCGATCTCGAAACTCTCGGCCAGACAGCGCTCGAAGAACTCGAGGTCGTAGTCGTCGTAGTTGTCGTGCTTGTTGCGCAGCAGTGTGTGCACCATGGGATCGTCTTTGGTGACGAATTCGATGATCAGGTCACCGCCCAAGCTCGCTAGCCAATCGACGAACTCCCGCATCGGCAGGTTGGCCGTGATGACCATGTGGTGAACCAGCGCGAGGCACATCACCAGATCCGGAGTGCCACGCTGCTCGAGTGCTTGGCGCTCGCGGCCGCGCCAGCCGAGTGCGGGCGACGGATCGGCCAGATTGTTGACCAGCGGCAAAATCTTCCGGTTGCCCTCGGCGGACAAGCTGCGCCAAAAGCGCTCGATGGCAAGATGATCCCCGTCTTGCGCGACCACGTAGTCGGCACCCTCGGCCGCAAGGCGCGAGAACGTACCGGTATTGCACCCGAGATCCCAGACCAGACGACGCGACCTCATGCTCACGACGTCGCGAACGAAGTCGATCTTCTTTTGCTGGTCAACGCGCTCATAGTGGCCGCAGTCGACGTACTCAGACCATTCAGATTCCCGGCGCCGCCAGTCCATGCGCGCTACCAACCTTCGCAATCCCCTCACGTTGGTGAGGATGAGCTCCTTGGTGAACCCGGCTTTACGAAGGTCGTCGCGCACATCACGTTCGGTATCGGCGTAGCGTGCCTCGAGCTTCGCCTGCAGGAACACGTGCTTCAGCACCCCCGGGCGCAGCAGATCCCGCATCGAGAAGAGCCGGTAGCAATCTGACGGCCCGAGCCCGTCGATACTGCCCCGCATCCACGCGTTGAACGCGACGTCCTTGTACGCCTGCAACATCAGCGGACACAGGAACATCTCGCAGAACTGCCTGTAGCCAACCCAGGGGTCTCCGGGGGAGAGCCGTTCAAACGAAGCCATGTCTATGAAGACTGGCTCCGCGCCGACCCATTGAACGTTGAACGCCGAGGAGTCCTTGAGGATCATGTCTTCGGCGAGGGCCGCGAGCAGCAGGTCGAGCTGGAGCAGCGCAGCGGCCTTGAGCATGCCGAAACACCACTCGTACGGATAGGAGATAAACGGGATTCGTTCATGGCGAAGGAACGAAACCCAGCGCTCGGTGTCGTTCGTTGCGGCGGGTGCGTCGACCTTCTCCGTCGCTACCAGGCGACCATCGGCGGAGAAGCGACCGAAGAAGCGTGTTTCGGTGAGTGCATCCCACTCGGTGCTCGCCTGCTGACTGAGGCCACGAAACACCGATCCGTCGCGCATGAAAACCTGGGCATTCCGATCCCGAAATGAACCGGATTCATAGGCTTCGGTCATGAGCCAACCAGGCTGCCGGTGACTCTACGTCTTCGATGTGTCGAGGGCGTCGTCTTCGGCGCGACGATTCGAGAACAGCGCCAGGAACCGGCGCCAGTACAACCGGAAGATGACCACGGCTCCCGCGATCCCTCCGAGCAAGACCTGGAGAATCATGGCCCCCGTCCCGGCATCGAGATACGCGTGCGCCGGCCGTTCGCTCATCAGGAGACAAAAGCCTGCAAGCATGACCACATTCAAGAGTCTTTTCACGACGACTTCCGCGCCCGGCGGTTGAGGGCATTCCACACCCGAGAACCTATCCAATTGAGCATAGTATCGGCGACCGCCCCCGCTGACAGCAAGCCGTCGAGGCAGATGCGTTGGCAGTACTGTCAACGCAAGTTGATTCTTGCCTGTCTGGATGTCTCGCGCAGACAGAAAATACCCGAATATCGGGCACTCATCGAGGCGGCCCTCCCCTTTTCGAGCGCCGCGTGCTTCATCGCCGCGATCTTCGTTTTATGTAACCCAGCGCTTGAAGGCTCTGCATCAACGCTGGATCGAGCTCGGCGCCGTTGACCTCGCTGCGCTCGCGCAGCGCGGAGAACAGCGTGTTGCTGAGGCTCTCCATCATTTCATCGAGGCGTTCGGGGTACAGGGTCGACGGGTCGACGACTTCGTTCGGATCTGATTCGAGATTGAACAACAGCTTCGCTTCACCCGCCGTTTGATAGATCGCCTTATGCGGCCAACGGAGGATTGCCTTTGCTCGGCGCCGTAGAGGGTGCCTTCGATGATCAGGCTTCGTTCCTCGAGAGGTGTTCCTCGGGTCAGGATGGGCCACAACGAGACGCCGTGGAAACTTGCATCCGGTTCGATGCTCAAGGCGTCGAGGATCGTGGGGGTGATGTCCGTCAGCGAGGTCGGCGCCGAGATTCGTCCGGGGCGGACGCCGGGGCCGCGAATCAGCAGCGGGATACTCACCACCTCGTCGAACCTCGAACTGCCGTGCTCCCA
>JADFNY010000245.1 GCA_022563115.1 Acidobacteriota bacterium
CGCCCGACAAGGACGGCCCGTTCGATGCGCTAACCTTGGCACAGCTGGCCAGGAGGCGATATGTGCGGGAAGTCTATCGGCCGCCGCTGGCGTTCTTGAACCTGCGGCTGCAGGTACGCCACCACTACCGGCTCAACCAAATCGGCTGCGCGCCTAGGCCCGATCAGCCGTCCATGCCGGCCTGTTCCCGGACATAGCGGGCGGCAGTCTCATGGGTGCCGAACCACGCACCGCCCTTGGCCTGGATGTGGTCGATTAGCCCTTGCAGCGCCACGAGGCGAGACCGGTGCCCGACGATGTGCGGATGCATGGTCAACAGCAGCATCGTGCGTTCTTCCCAGGCGCGGTCGAACTCGTCGATCCAAACCTGCAGGACATCACGCGGCGGGCTGTAGCGCGTGCCCAGCGGGTTGAATAGCGGTGCATCGTCGAGGATCCACTCCACGGGTAGCTCCACGATACCTGTCGCCTCGCCGTCGGCGACGAGCTCGTAGGGCCGGTCGTCGGCCATCAGCGAGCTCTCGTACACGAAGCCCAGGTCTCGGACGATGTTCAATGTGTTGGGACTGAAGTTCCACGACGGTGCTCGGTACCCGACGGGCCGTGTCCCCGCGATCTCCTCGATAGCATCGACCGCCTGTTCCAGCAGGCGGCGCTCGGTGTCGCCGTCGAGCACCGAATTGCGTTCGTGGATCCACCCATGGACGGCGATTTCATGGCGACCTGAAGCCTGGATGATTCCGGCCTGTTGGGGTGCCAGCTTCAAGCTCCAGGCAGGGAAGAAGAACGTCGCCGGAACGTCTTCGCTGTCGAGTAGGCCTACGACCCTCGGTAGGGCGACCCGCGAGCCGTATTCGCCCTGTGACAGTGGTCCGATGCTGGCCTCACCGTCGCGCAGCCCCTGCACCGTTTCGTTGTCGACGTCGAACGACAGCAGAACGGCCACCCGAGCGCCGCCCGGCCAGCTGTCGGGCGTCAGATCACGGCCGGCGCGTATGGAGTCGACCTTGGCGCGGACTTCTTCTTCCGTCCATTCCCAGGGCGGCGTCGGTGCTACATCGGCCGGCGCGGTTTCGATTTCGGTGGCGGCGGGCGCGCACGCCAAAGCGGAAAAGGTCAGGCAAAGGAGAGCGCTGTGCAGCAGGTGCTTGATCATGGGGCCTCCGGTGGTCGTTCGACGATTCGAGCAGGCTAGTAAGGATCCGGACCCGGTTCAACGATGCAGTCCCGATCCGCGCCATATGCCTCGCGTCAGTGGCTTTTCGTTGCTGGACTTGCTTCGGAGTCCCCGAGCAGCGCCCGTACGACTCAATTCGGTTCGTGCCCCAAAGTCGTTAGGCCTCAGGAAGAAGCCTCCGCCACTTCCTCGAGGTAATCCATGAACGGCCGTCCCGCGTGCTGCTGATAGCCATCGACTACTTCGGTCGTCATATCGTCGAAGTGGTGGTCGTAGACTGTCTTGCGCTCGTGCGCGAGAGGGGTCGGGCAATAGCAGACTTCGCTCCATTCGATGTCACCGGAATCGATGACCACAGCGCGCTTCATCGAGTCGACGATCTCTGACCCGTCGGGCCTTTGGTCCGCAATTGTGCCGTCGAGCAACCTGCGGAGGAAATCCGCCGCTGCATCTTTCTTCAAACGCGCACGCACCGTATAGAACATGTCGTGATTCTAAGCCTTTCTTGACCTCCGACATCTTGAGGCGGCTTCGGTCGGTTGGAGGATGACCGGCGCTAGCCGTCGGCGCTCTCGGCGTCCGTACGCCGGCGCTTCGTCATCGTCAGCGTGGTGCCGCCGCTCTCCGGGAAGTCGTACATCACCTCGTCCATGAGCTGCTGCATCAGGAAGATGCCGCGGCCGGAGGCATCCATCAGGTGCTCCTTGGAGACCGGATCGGGGAGGCTTTCGGGATCGAAACCATCGCCCTGATCGGTGACGGTGATGCGGATGCAATCGTCGGCGAGCTCGAACACCACGTCGACACGCGTACCAGGCTGCTCCTTGTTGCCGTGAATCACGGCGTTGCTCACCGCCTCGCGCACCGCCGTAACCATCCAGTAGGTGTCGTCGGCGGCGAAGCCGGCCTCTTCGATCAGGTGCTCTGAAAGCCAGTGCACCGAATCCAGGAACTCGCGACGGCTGCCGATCCGTAACTTCACCGTACGAACCGGGCCGCCGTTGTTGTTGAATTCGGGCCGCTGCTCGCTCATTTTCCTGCGCGCCGCCTACTGGACGGTGATGACGACTCTGTCGGTACCGCTGTTGAGCGCGGTGTCGGTCACTCTCACTACGATCGTATGCTCTCCCGGTTCCAACGTCATGGTGGTGAACTCGATCGCCTCGTTGCCGGCGTCGGGGAGCCCGTCGGCTGGCAGCACCGCGTGCCATTCACCACCGTCGACAGCGTACTCCATGGCGCGAATCAAACTGGTCGCGTCGTTGGCAACGCCGGTAATCCGAACGATGCCGCTCTCGTCGACGGCCGAGAGATTATCAATTTGCGGCGCCGTATTGTCGACAACAAACAGCTCGCTGCTGTGCCCACCCTCGAGCTCCCGGCCGGCAGGATTCGATGGCGCGTCGGTGGCCACCAAGCGGGCCCGATACAGCCCGTCAGGCACCGTCGTCGTGTCCCACAGGTACAAGGTCTCCGAAATACCGGTGATCACCGGCTTCCATTCGACCTCGCCCTCGCCCCTGTACAGCAGCGAAAAGGTCATTTGATCGCCGTTCGGGTCGGAAGTCTTCCAGGTAAAGGTCTGCGATCCCGGCAGGTAGTACGCCTGCCCCAAGAAGCTCGAACCTGCCGCCGGCGGCGGGGTGCCGCCGCGCCCTTGCTGGCTAGCGAGCGCCTGGCGCACCGGTGACGGCAATTGTCCAATCGGCAAACCATCCTCGAAGCTGGTGTTTCGACGATAGATGACGCCGGCGGGGTGAACGGTGAACTCCTCGATCTCCGGCCGCAAGTTGCGGGGCACGTAGACGAGCTCGACCCACTGCAAGACCGGTGTCCGGGCCTTATCGGTGGTGGCCAGCTCGGCCTTCCACTGGATGAAGCGCGCTGGTGGGCTACCGATCGGGCTCCCTGAGGCGTCGGTGTACGGGCCGTCCCAACCGCTCCAGGTCTCGTCCGGATCGGTGGTGTTACCCGAGCGGGTGTAGAGACGAACGCTGGTTCCGACCGGCGACGCGCCCCGCCAACGCACCCGGCCCCAGCGCGATGTCGTCGCGGTGTCCTTCACCCGCGAGAGGTACTCGCCCTCGGCGTCGTACGACTCGCCGAGGCGGTACACCCGGCCGAGGTTGCTGGTGCCGACGATGATGTCGCCGCCGCGGCTGCGCAGAGCGGTAACCTGCGCCGCGTCAACGTCACGAAGAATCGTCGTTGCGGGGCCGGGGGCGACGTGGAAGAGCCGCCCCTCGCTCCCGGTCCCGACGATGACCCCCGGCGCCGCGGCCTCGATCGAATGCGGCGACTCGCCGGCACTCCCCCACAACTGCTCGACCAGCCCGTCGTCGTGCAGCAGGTAGACCGCTCCCCGCAGGGAGTCGCCATTGCTGCCGCTGATCGCCCCCGCTTCGGCGCTCTCATCGTCGGAAGCATCGGATCCGGGCCCGCTCTCGAGAGCAGAAAAAAAGACGCCCGCCGCGGTGGACACGATCCCGGTGATCTGTTTCATCGGCGAATCGAAGAGCACGAAGACATCGCCCTCCGGCCCCACCCGGTAGAGGTGCCCGTTGTCGGAGCTCCCGGCCAGGATGTTGCCGGATGGGTCGATCGCCAGGCTGGTGATATGGGTCTCGTTGCTGTCGTAGAACATCTCTCCGCCGCCGCCGGTTTCCACCCGGTAGATCATGCCGCCGTCACCGGTGCCGGCGTACAAGGTGCCGTCGCCCCCGAAGACCAGGTCCCACACGTAACGGGTCCCGGTGCTAAACCAGGGCTCCGACGCGATGCCGGTCGTACCGTCGAGCGCCAAGCGCCAAATCGCCCCGCCGGGGGATGCGGCAACGTAGAGATGATCGTCGGGGCCGACGACCATGGCGTGAACCGCGCCGTCGGCCTCGAAGAACAAATCAGCGATGGCATCCACCGCGCCCGCAGCGAAGCGGTAGACTCGCCCGTCGGTTCCGGCGGCGACGTACACGCTGCCGTCGGCAGCCTCGTCGACGGCCCAGACAAACGCCTCGCGCGTATCCCCGATCAGACCAAGCTCGGGCGCAAGACGGATCTCGCCCTCGGTATCGAGCGACACCGAGACCATCTCACCGGCGCGAAAATCGTCGTAGCTCGATTGCACCCAGGTCATCGGGCCGGTGGCGGCGATGCCCACCGAGCCGGCCAGCACAAGGGCAATAGCGGCGGCGATCGGCAACCGGCCGGCCGACTGGTTGGTCATTCGGGGCGGCACCTCCGGGAGTTGTTCAGCACCCTGTTTTAACATCGGTGACCTCAGCGACGCCGCACGTTCAACTCGATTCTGTGCTCTCCGGACACGACGTACTCGACCTGCTCGCTGTCCTCCCACAGAATCGTCTTGCGGATTTCCATTGTCTCGCCACTGGTTTGATCGGCGGTCAAGACCTCGAGGATCGAAGGCGGCAGCGAGGGCATCAGCCGGCCGCCGTAAGAAGCACCCTGGTCCGGGCGCGCCAGCTGGTAGTAGATTCGGTCGCTCGGCCGCGCGTCGTTCAACAGCTGGATGAGCTGTTCGACGTTCTGCGGCGTGAACTCCCCCTGCCTGAAGCTCGATTCCTCCGCCGCGACGACGCCGGAATCACCAACCAGGACGGTGACCGGCCCTGGAGGCAGGTGCGCAGGAATGCGCAGCTCGATCTCGATCTCTATCTCCGGCTGACGATATGGCTTGAGCCAGACCACCAGTTTGATCTGCTCGCCGGGCCGCGGGTCGAGGCGGTCGACCCACACCCGCGTGATCCGGGCGACACGCCGATCGTCGCGCATCGAGATGTCGAGATCGACGCCATGAACGTCGATGGGCTCGAACGGGTTGTCGTACAGGAACTCGTAGATCGACGTGATCGTCTGCGCCAGCTCGAAGAACGCCTGCGCCGGCGACGAAAACAGGTTCCGGACCTTCACCGGATCGTAGCGCGGGTCGAGGCGAAATTCGCCGCTCACCTCAATGGCGCTGTCACCGGAAAGCGCGCCGACACTCGACAGCGCGCTGGCTAGACCCAGGAACAAGAAGGTCGGCGACAACGACTTGTTGGCGACCATCTCGTAGTTGAACTCCTCGGCGAAACCTTCGCCGTTGACCGACACCGTCACCGGCACCATGGGAGGGGCGGTACCGAGTTGCCCCAGAATGCCGGCCTGCCGGTCCTGGCGGATCGAGCCGAGAATCTCGATACCGGAGGCGGTGAGCTTCTGCGAGTCGGCGGCGCTCGGAACGACGACCAGCACCTCGGCGGCGGTGATCGGAAAATCGACACTTCCCGCCTGCAAGAATGGGTGGCCGAAGGCGAGCAACCTGTCATCTTCCACCCAGGTCACGGTGCCGGAGGCGTTGAACGTGATGTCGCCGCGCATCAACTGCACGCTGATAGCGCTTCCCGGCTGCAGTGGGCCCGATAGAGTCTCGCTCTGCGAAGTCCCGCCGAGCGACACTTGCCATCCCATGGTCTCGAACAACGGGCTGATGCGGCGCAGCAATGCCGGATCGATACCGCCGATCGACACCGGTGTGGCGATCGGCACGATCCCGACGCCTACCGACGCCGGCCACAACGAAGCGAGGTCGGCCGGGCGCCCTCCGATCAGGTCGGCAGCCACCGCCAACATGGCCGCCCCGTCGGGAGCCACTACGGCGGATCCGTTCCGCGTCCCCTCGGTGTCGTTGATGCGCAACATGTTCTCGATCGGTGTAATCCCGGCGATCGGCTCCTTGGGAAACGGCCCCATGCGGTAGGAAACGGCGCCGATCAGCTTGCCGTCCACGTACACCGGGCTGCCGCTCATTCCGGCTGCCACGCCAGTTTCTTCGAGCCCCAAACCGGACAACCG
>JADFNY010000246.1 GCA_022563115.1 Acidobacteriota bacterium
CGTACAGCAGCTGCACACGATCTTCCTGGAACGCGGGTTCCTCGAGCCCACCCATCACGTCGGTGGCGGCACAACGGTCCTTGATGTCGGCGGAACCGACCATGTGCTCGAGCGCGGTGCGGGCGTCGGCGTGAACGGCGCCGTTGCCGCTCGTCAGGATGCTGGCGATCGCCGTGGCGCGCACTCCGCGGTTGGGATCGTCGAGCTGCTTCTCCATATCGGCGGCCGCCGTATCACCGTGGAGAATCACCAGCGCCCGCATCGCCGCCGACCGCACCTCGGGGTCCTCGTCGCCGAGCACCTCTTCGATCAACGGGATCGCGTCGGTGCGGTTCGTTGCGGCCAGCAGATCCAGTGTCTTGTGGCGAACGGCGGCGCTTTCGTGACGCACCAGCAGCGGGGTGACGAGGTTCCCCTTGTCGAAGTACTCGAGGAGCTCGAGGCTGTGCATGACCTGCCGCTGGTCGCCGCTGCCGAGGGCCTCGACCAGGACTTCGAGGCCGGTCACGTCGGTGAGGTCGATCGCAACCGCGGTATCGACTGCGCGACGCTGCAGCCCGTCGCGGAACGAGATCACGTACTGGCGTCGGAGCGCCCCCGTGATGCCGAACCAGATCACGATGAGTGCGATCGACATGAAGCCCGCCTGCACGACGGTCATCAGCCCGAAGGTCACCGGCAGGAGCAGAATGCCGGCTCCGGCCTTGGCGGAACGCTGCACGAAGACATCAATGTAGGCCTTCGCCTTGAGCCTGGCGCCGGTGGGTACCGGGAAAAACAGCAGTTCGCGGGTGGCCTGGTCGAGCGAGTAGCGCAGGCCGTTCTCACCGATCTTCAGGAGGCGGCAGACGTTCAACAGGATCCCGGGAACCACCGCCACGGCAAGGAAGATGCCGGCGGTGCCGAAGAGCATGGCGATCGGTAGCACCCGCATCGCGAAGCCGATGCCGAGGCGACGGTGGATGCGCGACGTGAACAGCAACTGGAACACGAATGCGGAGCCGCTCATCAGCACGTAGAAGTTCCCGAAACCGCCGGTGAGGGCGTCGAACCGCTCGGCCTTGTCCATATCGGGGGGCAAAGCCTCGACCATCGCCCAGTTGAACTGCAGGTCGATGATGTTGGCGACCACGACGGTGGTGAACATGAGCGCCGCGATCAAGGTCAAGTGGCGAGAGTCGAGGATCGCCTCGAGGCCGCCCTTGGCGGCCTCGAGCTTGTCGGTCTTGTCGGTGGCCCGGCGGTCCGGCTCGTCACCGCCCCCCCCCGGCACGACCCCGACCCGCTGGACAACGTAGATAACGACGATGGTCAGCGACAGGATCCCGGCCGACACCAGCAACGTCATGCGTGAGCCGGCGATCCCCGAAACCAAGCCGGCAATGTAGCCGCCCATCGCGCCGCCGGCGAGGCCGCCGGCGCCGATGAAGCCGAAGAGTCGTTTTCCCTGCCGCGGGTCGAGGATGAAGTTCGAATAGGCCCAGAACTGGCTGACGATCAGCACGTAGGCGATCGAAACGAAGACGTAGAAGGCGATCGGCACCCACAAGGCGTCCGACTGAATGATGAGGGCGAACCCGACGACGCTGACGGCGACGACGGCGCAGGTGCCGGCGATGACGTTGTGGCGCTGAAAACGGTCAACGGCCCGGTTGTAGAGCAGGATCACCGGGATCGCGCAGATCGCCAGGATCAGCCAGACGACCGGCAGCATCTCGGGACCGAGCGAGTCCACGAACTTCGACTGGCGCACCGCCTTGCTGACGTACTGGAAGGTGATCGCCATGAAGAAGAACAGGAAGAGCAGAACGGCGATCGCTCCCTCGCCCTCGCGCACGTCGACGCCGAGCCAGCCGAGGGCTCTTCGCCAGCGTGATTCGTGGGGGCTTCCGGTGGCGGCTACCGATGACTCGCTCATGCGGAACATCGTACTGTCTCCCAGCGGGTGCCACACGTTGGCCCGCAAGATCCACCCGCCAAGCCCATCACACTTTCACCCCGGCGTGCTGCGTGCTGCGGTAGCATCGATGGCCTCATGAGCCGCGAACCACTCCGTCGACCGATGAGCGTCCCGGCGGCCGCCGTCGTCGTGATCGCGATGAGCGCCGGCTGCCAAGCGTTCGCGCCTGACTTCGCAGAGTTTGGCGGCGAGCGGATTCGCGATCTTCGCGACCGGGCGGCCCAGCGGGACACGATGTTGACGTTGCGCCTCGATACGCTGTTGCCGGCGCTGATGGAGCGGGCGGGTGTCGATTGCTGGTTGACGCTCGCCGACGGCCCGGCGGGTGATGCGATCGTCTCGCTCATGACCGTGAGCGCCACCCGGCTCGAGGGTAAAGGTGCCCTGTTGTTGTGCAACGGAGACGCGGGTCTGGTGCGAATCGCCATCGGCAAGGGCTTTGCCGCCAACGCGGCGATCTACGAGGTCATCGAGACATCCGAGGACTCACCCCTGGAAACGCTGCTGAACGAGCGCTTGCGGGCCCTCGCGCCGGAGCGTATCGGGGTCAACGAATCCCGGCAGTTTCCCGCCGCCGACGGCCTCACCGCGTCGAACGACCTCTGGCTGCGCGAACACCTCGCCCCCGAATGGTCCAGCCGGCTAGTTTCGTCGCGGCCTCTGGTCGAGAGCCTGCTTGCCGGCAACATCGCCGCCGAGGCGCCGTTGTTCGTGGAGTCGGCGCGCCTGACGGTCGCCATCCTGGATGAGGTGTTGAGCGATCGGGTGGTCTTTGCTGCGGGCACGTCGTTGCTCGACCTCGACTGGGCGGCTCGCGATCGCGCTGCGCTGCTCGACCTCGAGGTCGCCTATCCGCCGCGCACCGTGATATACCGGCCGAGCAGCGCCCTCGAGGCCGAGCGTCGCATGGAGCTCGATCTGAAGTTACAGCCCGGTGATCTCGTGTTCCTCTCGTTCGGCGTTCGTTACCTGGGTTATGCCAACCGGGTCGGCCGCTGGGCTTACCTGTTGCCCACCGGAGAGAGGGCCGCCCCCGCCTGGATTGACGAGGCGCTCTCGAGCCTGGCCGACGCCGCCGAGCGCACCGCCGCCGCCATTGCCGTGGGACAGGACGCCGTCGAGGTCCTCGACGCCACCCGCTCCGCGATGGCCGGGCTGGCTGATGCAGTCGCCGCCGTCGATCGGGTCGGGCGCCTGCAGGAAGGCGCCGTCGAGCTCGGCGCGATCGGGGCGCCGATGACTCTGTGGGACAGCGGCTACCGGCTAGCGGCGGGCACCGGCTTGGCGATCACGCTCTCGATCACCGTGCAGCCTCCGGCAGCGGGCGCCCGGCCGCTATCACTCCTGCTGATCGAGACCGCCTTGGTGACCGCCACCGGCACCAGCTTCGTGGTTCCCCTGCAGCGCACACCGCTGCTGATTGATTGATGGAGGACGAACGTGCGCGTGAAAGAGGTTGAGGGCGGTTTCATTCTTCGGCTCGAAAAGGGCGAAGAGCTGATCGCGTCGCTCGCCGAGCTCATGAAGGAACGTGACATCGGCTCGGGTGCGGTGACCGGATTAGGTGCCGTCGACCGCGCCCGTCTCGGTTGCTACCTGCTGGAGGAGCAGGACTATTCGGCGCGTGAATTCGAGGGTGACCTGGAGATCGTCGGGTTGACGGGGACGCTCAGCTGGTACGACGGGGAGCCGTTTCCCCACGTCCACCTGATGCTGACCGATCGGGATTTCGGGGCTGCCGGCGGCCACTGCTTCGAGGCCCGCGTCTCGGCGACGATCGAGCTCGTCGTTCGAACCTATGAGGACCGCATCGAGCGGCGTAGGGACGAGTCCATCGGGCTCCACCTGATGGAGCTCTAGCAGGGTCCTAGCGAGAACCCGCCTCCTGCACCTCGACGATCTCGAAGAACACGCCCAGACCGGCGCCCGCCGCGATCACCGCGAGGAGTATGCGTGCTTTCAATAGCTCGACAGGATGACCCGCGACAGCTCGGCCACCCGCTGATCGACCTCCCACTGCTGCGAGCGATGACCGTTGATCATCACGCAGAAGGCCACCACCCGGCCGGATTCGGTGTGGGCGTAGCCGGACAGCGTGTTGACACCGCGGATGTGCCCCGACTTCAGGCGCATCTCGCCGACCAGCGGCGGCTCCCGAAACGCTGGCGGGTTGAAGCCGTCCATCCCGCTGATCTTCATCGAGGCGACGAGCTCGGGGCCGAGGTAGAAGTCGGAGTAAGCGTACTGCAGGAGCTCGACGACCTGGCGCGGCGAAACCCGATTGAGGTTGGAGAGCCCCGAGCCGTCGGCTTGCACGTAACCGGTCAGCGATGTGCCGAGCGCTTCGTTGCGAAACCGGGCGACGACAGCGAGGCCCTTCGACGCGGTGCCGGGGGGATCGTACTCGGCGGCCCCGAGGGTCTTGAGGATCGTCTCCGCCATGATGTTGTTGCTGTACTTGTTGACGTCAAGGACCAGGCGTCCGAGGGGCTCGGAGTCGATCGTGTACAAGAGCCGGAGGGGCTCCGGCAGCCCGAGGCGTGAGTTGCCGGGGTCGATCTCGTCGGTGAGCGGCAGGGCGGCGAGCTCGCCGGCCGTTGGTCTGCGCACGCCGCCGCCGACCGTCCCCACCATGATGTTCGGCAGGGTCACGGCAGCATATAGCGAGCCGCTGTCCGTGACCTCCAAGCGGGTGATGCCCACGGCTGACTCCGCCACGCAGGCAACATCTTGACCGCAAGCGAGGTAAAGAGCCGCGAGTCCGTTGGCGTAATGGCCCTGCAAGCCGATCGCGCCGCTCACGGCTGCGCCGGTCGTTGCCATGCGGGCGTAGTCCGACATGCGTGTGGGCTCGGTGTGCAGCATCCGCCGCACCAGCTCGGCGGGAATCTCGACCTCTGCGCACACGCGCCGACCACGCACAGATCCGAGCGCTTTGGAGGTCGCTTTCTTATCCCCGGAGTGATTCGCCTCCAAGAAGAAATACTGAGGCTGCGCAGGCGTGTGCTCGAGCACGAATGTGCAGATCGCTTCGGTCGCGAAGGTGACCATGTTCTGGCCCGAGGCATCCCCGGTGACGAACTCGCACTCGAGATAGACGTGGTTGCCCTCTACGGTGGGCCGCACTGCCGTGAGCTTGCCGTAGCGGGTTGTACTTTGCGCGACACGTCGAAAGTTTGCGAGCTGACCGTCGACCCATTCGAGAAACGTTTCAACCTCAACGAGATTCCGAAAGGCGAAGCCCGGCGAGCGACTCACCCCTTCCTTGAGCACCCGAGCAGTACAGCCCCCTGCTGCCGTGATCAACCTCGCGCCACGGTGGTAGGACGCAACCAGGGCCGCCTCGGTCGTGGCGAGGGGTAGGTGATACGATCCCCGCGCAAAACCGCCGTTGACTTTCAGCGGGCCCGCAAGACCAATGGGGACCTTAACGGTACCGATGTACCGCTCGATGTTTCGCCGGCAAGCCTGCGAGGTTGCCCGCGCCGTCTCGTCCAGCACGTGCGCTTGCCCCGCGTCATTTCCAATCTTTCGCCAGCGACGCTCGGCTGCTTCCGGGCTGAACGGATCCAGGCGCCGACGCCCGCCAGCCTGCATGGCGGCGATCGAGCCTACGCGGCGGATCATTGCGTTCTCGATGCTCATCCACCCCTCCTTTCCACAGCCGGTAGCAGATCCCAGATACCGTCGTACTCAGAGCGCTCGGCTAGAAGCCTGAGCATGCGGGGGACCACCCTCTCTCCGTACATCGCTTTTTGAAAGCGCAGGTTGCCGCCTACGGTTGCAAGCTGCCTCTTTGCTTCCGGTCCGATGCGAGAACGTAAACGGGGAAACTCGTCGCTGAGGACTTGGAGAATGCGCTCGGTGGTGCGCTTGGTGCTGATATATCCACGTAGTAACTGGCGCAGTGAAAACGCGCAAAGCAGCTTCTTCCAGCGCGGCCCAATGCCGTTCTTTCCACCCAACAGCGCGTCGGTCTCGCCGCCCTTGAGCTTGTCCCGTTCTCCGCGCTCGAGGTTGAAGCGTGTGGATTCAGTGAAACCCAGCTTCTTTCGGATT
>JADFNY010000247.1 GCA_022563115.1 Acidobacteriota bacterium
CGGCGATGACCCGGTCCTCGTGCAGCCGCCGGACCTTCTGCGCGCCGCCCTTCATGATCGTCGTATCGACGGTGACCTGGCCGTCCGAGACCATCGCCACCTGGTCGCCTCGGCGTACGCAACATACGGTGGTGTGGTGCCATGTGCTCATCGGGAAATTGTAGCAACTGTGCGCGATCACGGCCCCCGTGACGAGACCAGGCGGCGCAGGCGTACCGCGGATGGTTGCGAATCAACTGCGAACGGGGCGCACCACTCACCACTGAGCGGGCTGTTGGGCGCTTGCCGACATCAGCACCCTGCTAGGCGCGTGGATGGGCCTTGTCGTAGATTGCCTTGAGCTGTGTCGTCGAGACGTGGGTGTATCTTTGGGTGCTGGCCAGCGAGGCGTGCCCGAGCAGCTCCTGGATGGCGCGCAGGTCGGCCCCGGCGTTCAACAGGTGGGTGGCGAACGAATGGCGGATGGCGTGCGGGGTTACCCGCTTGTTGATCGCCGCGTTGCCGAGGTGCTTGGCGAGAAGCTTGCGCAAGCCGTCGGTCGACAGACGACTGCCGTTGGGCGAAAGGAACAAGGCGGCCGACCGGTTCGCCCACAGGGCGCGCACCTCGAGATAGTCACGCACTGCGGCGTCGGCGCACGAACCGAACGGTACGAGGCGTTCCTTGCGCCCCTTGCCGAGGACCCGGACGGTGCGTTGGTCGAGGTCGATGGTGTCGGTATCGAGGCCGGTCAACTCGCTGGCCCGCACGCCGGTGGCGTACAGCAACTCGAGGATGGCGCGGTCGCGGCGCCCCAGGTCGGAGTCGTCGGGAGACTCGAGCAGGCTTTGAATTTCGGACTCGCTGAGGAAGCGCGGCAGGTTCTGCGGCGCCTTGGGGTTGCGAATGGCGCGCGCCGGGTTGCTCTGCAGCTTGCCTACACGGCACAGCCAGCTACCGTAGGAACGCACCGCCGCCAGCTTGCGCCCCATGGTCACCGGCGAAAGCGAGGCACCGTGCATGCGGGCAACCCAGGCGCGCACCGCGCCGGTGTCGATGTCGGCGGCCTTGACCGTTCGCGACGCGCCGGTCTCCGGACCGGCCGGTGACTGTCCCCCGTCGGGTGCGCCACCGCGATAGTCGGTTTCTCGCCCGCACAGCCAGGCGTCGAGGAAGCGGCCGAAATGCGACAGATCGCTCCGGTAGGCCCTGATGGTGTGTGGCGAGGCGTTCTCTTCGACTTCGAGCGCCCGAAGAAAGGTGTCGAGGTCTTCGAGGACAACCTGATCGCTGTCCATGTTGGCAAGCTGTGGTGAAGGTGTGATCGGTCTGGTTGCGCCGCCAAGGGCACAGATGTAAGGCGGGACCCGGGTCTGCTTGGCGGCCGTTGGCCGCCACAGCCCGACTAGCTTCGCCCGACGGAAGAGTATCAAGTCCGGCGCCCGCTTCGACACCCCCGTGATTCTGTTCGGCAGGTGGTCGAAGTTGCGCTCCCTACAAGTGTCAAAGCGATGTCGGAGACGGCACCCTGCTAGAACCGTGTATCAATTGGCCCCTGGAGACGTCCGTCAGCTCGAGCGGCCGCCCTCGGACGTCTCCTCGGCGACAGGGATGACCTCTTCGGTCGCCGGAGGCTGGACCGGGCGACCTTCGAGCTGCTCGCCGGCGAGCAGCTTGTCGAGGAGCTCACGGATCTCATCCGACTTGCCGACCTTGGCACCGATCCAGCGCTTGACGACGTTGCCCTCGGCATCGATCAGCAGGGTCGTCGGGAAGCCGAACACCGGGCCGAAGACGTTCATCAGCTCGTCATTCGACATCACGAGCGGGTAGGTGATGTTGTGGGTCTCGTCCGCTGCCATCCACTCGAGAACCTCCTCGGCGGTTCCCGATTCGACGGTCAAACCGATGAGGTTGACGCCCTTGTCGCGATAGTCGTTGTCGAGCGCGTTGTAGTGTGGGATCTCGGTGATGCAGGGGGGGCACCAGGTGCCCCAGAAATCGATGATCAAGATGTCGCCGGCGACCTCCTCGAACGACATCTCGCTACCATCGAAACGCTCTGCCACCAGGGTGGCGAATACCTTCGGCGTGGGGGACGTAGGCGGGGTGTAGACGATGTAGCCGAGGGAACCGACCAGGCTGACGACGGCTACGGCAAGCAACGCGTACCGAACGTATCGCATCTCGCTTCTCGCTTCTTCAAGCAGCGCCCCGAGGCCGCTGTGGGTTCGCTATCCCGTGGCGCGCCGGGCACCGGTGTGCAGTCCTAGCTTATCGCCATTTGTCTCGATCCAAGAGTCCAGATCGCGCAAGGCGCGGGCTGCGAGTGCCTCCCGACGTTCTTGCTTCTTTCGAACCGGCTCTTCGAGCGCAGGAATAATTCCGAACGTGATGTTCGTCGGTTGATAGTCTATCGCGCGCGCGTGGCTGATGTAGAAGGCCAACGATCCGATCGCTGTCGTGCGCGGCACAGGGCGGATGCCGCCGTCCAGCAGCGCCATGCCGCAATAGATGCCGGCGAGCAGCCCCCCGGCGGCCGATTCGACGTAGCCTTCGGTGCCGGCGATCTGGCCGGCGAAGTACAGATCGCCGCGCCTGCGCGTCTGCAGCGTTTCGCTCAGCACCCGTGGCGCGTTGATGTAGGTGTTGCGGTGCACCGTGCCGAAGCGCACGAATTCGGCGTTCTCGAGGCCCGGAATCAGGCGCAGCACTTCCTCCTGCGGGCCCCACTTGAGCCGCGTCTGAAAGCCGACCAGCGAGTAGTGCTCGGCCGCGATATCGTCCTGCCGCAGCTGCGCCACCGCGTGCGGACGCTCGCCGCTGCGCGGATCGGTAAGGCCGACCGGCTTCATCGGGCCGTACAACAAGGTCTCGGCACCGCGCCGGCCGATCTCCTCTATCGGCAGGCACCCTTCGAAGAACAGCTTGCGCTCGAAGTCGGGAAGCTCGAGCGTGTCGGCGCCCATGAGAGCCGTGTAGAAACGCTCGAATTCCTCCCTCGTAAACGGGCAGTTGATGTAGTCGGCCCCGCCCTTGTCGTAACGGCTGGCAGCGAAGGTCTTTTCGGTGTCGATCGTGTCGGCGAGAACGATGGGGCTGATGGCGTCGTAAAAGTAGAGGTGCTCCGAGCCGGTGAGCTCGCGGATCTGTCGGCTCAGCGTTTCCGAGGTGAGGGGGCCGGTAGCGATGATGCAAGGCCCCGCTGGAATCTCGGTGAGCTCCTGGCGCACAATCTCGACCTCGTCGAGGGCTTCGAGGCGCTCGGTGATCTCGCGGGCGAAGCGGTGTCGGTCGACGGCGAGCGCCTTGCCGGCCGGGACGCGATTGTGGTCGGCCGACGACAAGAACAGCGAGTCGAGGCGACGCATTTCCTCGTGCAATACTCCGACCGCGTTGTCCAACCCGTCGGAGCGCAGCGAGTTGCTGCACACCATCTCGGCGAGCGCGTCCGTTTTGTGCACCGGGGTCGATTTGACCGGGCGCATCTCGTACAAACGCACGTGGACGCTCCGTTTGGCGAGCTGCCAGGCCGCTTCGCAGCCGGCCATGCCGCCGCCGATCACGGTTACCAGCGGTGGGGTGGACATGGTCAGCGGGCCGAGGTGACCTTCTCGGCCGCCTCGGTGACGAAATCGCACTCTTTGTTCGGGCAACCCATCTTGTTGGGCTGACCCTTGCGCCGGCGAAGCTCGAGGAACGGATGCTTGCACTCCGGACAGGCAATGGGCAACGGCGGCTTCCAGGTGGCGAACTCGCAATCCGGATACTGATCGCACCCGTAGAACGTCCGCCCCTTGCGGGTGCGCTTCTCCACCAGCTCGCCTTTGCCGCACTCCGGGCACTTGACGCCGGTGGTCTTGGGCTGGATGTAGCGGCAGTCCGGGAAGCCACTGCAACCGATGAAAGGTCCGAATCGTCCCGTTCGCCGCAACAAGGGCTTGCCGCATTTCGGGCAGTCTTCACCGGTCGGCTCGGGCTCGATGGTATCCGCTACTTCGCCGTCCTTTTTCAGCTGCTTCGTGTTCTTGCACTCGGGGTATCCAGTACAGGCCAGAAAACGGCCGAACCGGCCCCACTTGATGACCATCGGCTTGCCGCACTTCTCGCAAACCTCGTCGGTCTCGATTTCCTCGCGCTTGACGTCACGCATCTCCTTCTCGGCCTTGGAGAGATCGGCCGTGAAGCGCTTCCAGAAGCGATCGAGCGCCTTCGCCCAGTTTTCCTTGCCGGACTCGATCCGATCGAGACGATCCTCGACCTTGGCGGTGTATTCGATGTCCATGATGCGCTCGAAGCTCTCGACCAGCAGATCGACCACGACGGTGCCGAGCTCGGTGGGCTTGAAGCGTCGCTCCTCGACGGTGACGTACTCGCGATTGCGCAGCTTCGAGAGGATATCGGCGTAGGTCGACGGCCGGCCGATGCCGTTGCGCTCCAGCTCGCGTACCAGCGACGCCTCGCTGAAGCGTGGCGGCGGCTGGGTGAAATGCTGGCGAGGCCGCAGCTCGAGACAGCTCAGAACCTGGCCGTCCTCCAATGGGGGCAGCAGGCGGGATTCGTCCTTGTCGCCCTCGGTGTCGCCGTAGACGGTCAGAAAGCCCGGAAACTTGAGCACCGAGCCGGTGGCCCGAAACAGGTACGTCGTGTCCGACGTCGCACCCTTGACCTCGATGTCGACGGAAGTGGCGTCGTACACCGCGTCCTGCATTTGCGACGCCAGGAAGCGGGTCCAGATCAGCTCGTAGAGCCGGAACTGGTCCTTGTCGAGGTACTTCTTCAGCTCCTCGGGAGTGCGCGAAACGGAGGCCGGCCGGATCGCTTCGTGCGCCTCCTGCGCCCGCTTGCCGGCCTTGAACGTCCGCGGCTTGGCGAGCGCGAAGCTCTCGCCGTAGCGGCTGCCGATGACTTCCTTGGCTTCCTGCTGCGACTGCGACGAAACCCGCATCGAGTCGGTCCGCATGTAGGTAATCAGGCCCACCGAACCCTCGTCGCCGATCTTGATGCCCTCGTACAACTGTTGCGCCACGCGCATCGTCTTGCGTACCGGGAAGCGCATGCGCCGTGCGGCGGCCTGCTGCAATTCCGAGGTCGTGAACGGAGGTTGCGGCCGGCGCTTGCGCTCTTTGGCCGTGACCTTGGTAATCGGCCACTCGACTCCGGCCGATGCCAGCGCCGCGATCTTGTCTTTCTCGTCGCGTTCGATCGTCGGATCGGCGACGCCGAGATCCGCAAGGACAGCGAGTGCTCCCTTTTCGTCGGCGACGGTGATCTTGTCGCCGTCCTTGCGCCGAAGCTCGGCCTCGAAGGTCGGTGGTTCCTCGCCCTCGAGGTGGGCTTTGATCGACCAGTACTCTTCGGCAACGAAGGCTTCGATCTCGCGCTCACGATCGACGACCAGCCGCAGCGCGACGGATTGCACGCGGCCGGCGGAGATGCCGCGGCGAACCTTGTCCCATAGCAGCGGCGAGAGCTTGTAGCCGACCAGCCGGTCGAGGATACGGCGTGCCTGTTGGGCTTCGACCTTGTCGATATCGAGCTCACCAGGATGCTCGAAGGCCCGCTTGACGCCGTCCTTGGTGATCTCCTCGAGCAGCACCCGGATAACGGGCTTATCGGCGGTGTCGAGCAGCTGGACGAGATGCCAGCCGATGGCCTCGCCCTCGCGATCCGGGTCGGTGGCGATGTAGATGGTGTCGGCCCGCTTCGCGGCTCGCTGGAGCTCGCCGATGATCTTCTTCTTGTCCTCGATGGGGGCGTACGTGGGCTCGAAGCCGTTCTCGATATCGACCGAGAGGCCCTTTTTCGGCAGATCACGCACGTGTCCCATCGACGCCCTGACGTCGAAGTCCTTGCCGAGATAGCGGTTGATGGTTCGTGCCTTCGCCGGTGATTCGACGATGACGAGCGACTTACCCATTCGTCTCTCTCGTTCCTGGTTTCATAAGTACATCGCCCTTTGACACCAAAGAGTCAAGCACAGTAGCACAAGCTCCCC
>JADFNY010000248.1 GCA_022563115.1 Acidobacteriota bacterium
CGCCGTAGCGACCGGCAACGACGCCGCGCAGACCGATCCGTCCAGAAACCAAACGAGCGGCGAAGCGGCCGCCGGCAACGACACCACTGCCGAACCCGAAACGCCGGCAGCGGCGGTATCCGGCTCCACTTCGACGCCGCAGGCTCTACCGCAGGCGAACGCGGGCAACGTCGAAGCAGACCCGTCGGCACAGGCACCACCGAGCCCAACCGCAACCGAGCAGGTGGCACAAGCGGCGGCGCAGCAGCCGCAGCCCGCCCAACCCCAGGCGCACATCGAAGAGCCGGCGTTGGTTGCGCCGCCGATAAATTCGATCGTCGCGGTGACTTCGGGCGAGTACGAGTATGTCGACCTCGTCAACACCTGGTTCGAGAGCGCCTTCGCCGACCAGCAGTTCGAGGTCATCGACTTCCCATCGTCGCCGTACGAGACGCTGCCCGAGGCGGCGCGCTTCCACGTGGTCACGACCGCCACCTTGGTCAGCGCCCAGCAGTTGGAGTACTTCGGCAACGTTCAGACGCAATACACCGTGGCACTAACGACCCGGGTGACCGACCTGAGCAACGGGGTCACGGTCGTCGGCCCCGAGAACACGACGTTGCGCTATACCGCGATCACCATGGAGCAAAACCTCGAAAAGGCCACCGCTGACCTGGCCCGCTCCTTGGCGCAGGAGTTGCGGAGGCTGATCCGCGCACCCTGAATTGGTCGGGGTGGGCGCGGAGCGCGCGGGCGTCGAAATCGGCCTTCAGGTCACGATCTGCCCCCGGCTTGAGGCGTCATGAGGGTCGCCTATACTGCCAAGTATCGTGCGCACACGATACCTAACGAGAACCCACCCGAGTCACGAGAACCGGATGTCGAGCAAGGGCGTCACCCCCACCAAGACACCGATCATCACGCGTCCGAGCCAGATCGTCACGATCGACCGCTACATCCTCGACCAGGAGCAAAGCCACCCCGGTGCCTCCGGTGACCTGTCCGGGCTGCTGTACGACATCGCCCTGACCGGAAAGATGATCGCCCGCGAGGTCAGAAAGGCGGGGCTCGTCGACATCCTCGGCCAGACCGGCACGATCAACGTGCAAGGCGAAGAGGTGCAGAAGCTCGACGACTACGCCCACGAGTGCTTCATCAAGAACTTCGACCACTCGGGGCGCCTCTGCGTCATGGCCAGCGAAGAGGAAGAAGAGCCGATTCCGATCCCCGACAAGTTCGAGTGCGGCAACTACGTGCTGCTCTTCGACCCGCTCGACGGCTCCTCGAACATCGACGCCAACGTCTCGATCGGGTCGATCTTTTCGATCTACCGGCGGATCACCGAGGGCGGCGGCGGCGGCACGTTGGAGGACCTGCTGCGCAAGGGCAGCGAGCAGGTGGCGGCCGGCTACGTGCTGTACGGCTCGAGCACGATGCTCGTCTATACGACCGGGCGCGGCCAGGTCGACGGCTTCACCCTCGATCCGAGCATCGGTGAGTTCCTGCTCTCGCACGCCGACATCACGATCCCCGACAAGGGCAAAATCTACAGCTGCAACGAGGGCTACCGGAACCTGCTGTTCGACGGCACCCGTCGCTTCCTCGAGCATCTGCAGGAAGTGGACAAGGACAGCGGTCGCCCCTACTCGGCGCGTTACATCGGATCCATGGTCGCCGACGTCCACCGCACCCTGCTGTACGGCGGCATCTTCATGTACCCCGGCACCGAGAAGGCGCCGGGCGGCAAGCTGCGGCTGCTCTACGAGGCCAACCCGATGGCTATGCTGATCGAGCAGGCCGGCGGGCTGGCCTCGACCGGTAAGGAGCCGATTCTCGAGCTCCAGGCCACCGAGTTGCACCAGCGGGTGCCGTTGTTCATGGGCAGCAAGCAGGACGTCGAGCTGGCGATCGAGTTCGAGGGCGGGGCGCGCTGAGACGGTGTCTCTGGTCCACGTGAATCAGGTCCACGTGACTTCAAGACTGTGTCAGCGAAGGTGCTCTTCGGCGTAAAGCGACAGCTCGATCAGCCGTTCGAGCATGTCGTCCGCCGGTAGGCCGGGGAAGTTCCTGAGCACCATTTCCTTGGCGAACAGGCGCAGGAGGTAGCGCAACTTGAGGGTCCGGGTGCGCGCTGCGTAGATGTAATCGCGATGGCCGCTGTTGACGACGATGATGTTCTGCTCGTCATCGTAGCGCGAGCGCCAGAGCTTGCCCGGCGCGTGCTCGAGCGTGTAGCCGGGCAGGCCACGGCGGGGGCCGGCGTCGTCCCGCGTCGTCGGTAAGATGCTGTCGGTCACCGTGACCAGAGCTTCGGCCTCGCAGGTCACCGTCTCGTGCGGGTTGGTCGCCCGCGTCGCCCGTTCCTGCGTCGCCGTCACCCCGATCCGCAGCAGGCACGGCTCCGTCGGCGCGTGTACCGTGACGAACTCCCCGTCGCTGTTTTCGAGCCGCCCGGGGCCATCGAGGATGCGCCACAAGTACACGACGCCCTCCTCGATCGGGCGCTTGCTCCTGTCGCGGGCGACGGCCCGCAGCGTGCGCGAGCTGTCGACGGAGAGCGTGCAGGAAGCCGGGGAGATGCGCACGCTGTGTAGCGGCCCGGGGTACTCGAAGAAGCGCTTTTGTCGGCCGGATCCGGCCGCCGGTGCCTCCACCGCGACCGCCCCGGGGGCCTCACTGGCGGGGCCGTCCGCATCACGGCCGGGGCCACCTTTCTGGCGCGTTCGCACCTCGAAAAAATCGTACTCCTCGGCGGGCAGCGTCAACATAGCCTCGCGGAAGGCGCGCTGGATGGCGCGCAGCGTGTCGCGGGTCGCCTTCTCCTCCTCGGCGCGCCGCTGCTCCTCGATGATCTCGATCAGGCGCGCCCCCAGCGGCGCCAGCGCCGCGACGAGCGACTCGAATGCGGCATCGCGGATCACACCGGTGCGGGTGGCCGGGGTGAGGCTGATAAATGGGGCGTCGATGATCCCTTGCAGGTAGCCGTCCTTCCACGGGCTGTGGTCGAAAGCACCCAGTTCGTTCAACGTGGCCACGATCCGGGTGCCGTTGCGGTACAGGGCCACCGTGTTGCCAGCCGCCGGCTCGTTGAGGTACAGCTCGACGTAGACCTCCCCGTGGACGCTGCGGGGAACCGGGAGCCGATGGAGGAGCTGCCCGGCGAACTGGCGCGGCTTGACGAGAAACTCCTTGCGCGCCTTGCGATCGATCACCTTCACGCGGACGCTCGACTCCCGGATTCGCTCGCGCAGTTCGGCCGCCAAGTACCAGTGGATTTTCTCGCCGGAAAACTGCCGGATCCCCGGCAACAACGGTCGGATCTTCAGGTGGGTACCGGGCTCGGGGATCAGGATGCGGCGGCGCACGATGGTGTAGCTCGGATCGCCCTTGCGCATGCGCATCTCGTGGGTGCGACCGTCGGCACCGGCGGACCTGATGGCCAGCTCCTCGCCGACCGTCCAGAACGACAGCAGGCCGATGCCGAACTCTCCCTGGATACCGCGCGCACCCTCGGCGCGCAGACGACGCTTGATGGAGTCGCAGATGTGGGTGGCGACGTAGTGGAAGTCGGGGTCGCCGTCCTCGTTGCGAAGCACCCCCTCACCGTCGTCACTGACCATCAGATACTGCTTCCCACCCTCGCGGCCGCGCGTGATGGTGACGTTGCGCGCCCCCGCGTCGATGGAGTTCTCGACGAACTCGGCGACCGCCTTCAGGGGGTTGTCCTGCGACAGCGCGATGATCGTGATCGCGTTCCAGTCGTCGCCGATGCGCAGCTTGCCGCCGGCGTCGGACTGTTTCTGCTTGCGGGGCACGACACCTCCTGCGGTTCGTGCGCGATGGAATCGTTGCCAACCCTGCGGCCGAGCGGCCGCACGGACCCCGACAAGGTAGCATCGAGCGGCGATCGGCTTCGGCCTGCAACCGTCGAGCGAACTCGCAGCACTCACAAGGAGGTCCATCCGGAACCTCGGCGGCACCTTCTCGGGTCGGGTGGGGCCACATAATCGACCGCCGCCGCCGGAGCGTCACGTCAGCTTGCGAGTTCACCTGACGCCTCATATTCTGTCGAGAGTTCGCTGCTCGGGAACCCCTCGACGTTCCCGATGGATATTTCGCGATTCGATTCGAACCGAAGATTCCGGAGGAATTCTCGTGACCGATCACGGCACCCAGCTCGCCGAAACCGCCCAGGCTATCGTCGCCCCGGGCAAGGGTATTCTCGCCGCCGATGAGAGCTCGCCCACCATCAAGAAGCGCTTCGAAACGATCAACGTTGAATCGACGGAAGACAACCGCCGCTCCTACCGTGAGCTGCTGTTCACCACCGAAGGCGCCAACGAGTTCATCGGCGGCGTCATTCTGTTCGACGAAACCCTGCGCCAGTCGACCGCTGACGGTGTACCCCTTGCCAAGATACTGACGGATGCCAGCATCGTGCCGGGCATCAAGGTCGACATGGGCGCCAAGGCGCTGGCCGGCGCCGAGGGCGAGAAAGTCACCGAGGGGCTCGACCGGCTGCGCGAGCGGCTCGAGGAGTACCACGAGCTCGGCGCCCGCTTCACCAAGTGGCGGGCAGTGATCACCATCGGCGACGGCATTCCGTCCGACTACTGCATCAAGGCCAACGCCTGGGCGCTGGGCCGCTACGCCGCGCTGTCGGTGGAGCAGGGCTTCGTGCCGATCGTCGAGCCCGAGGTGCTGATGGACGGTGACCACGACATCGACACCTGCTTCGACGTCACCGAACGCACCCTGCATTACGTCTACCGGGCGCTGCACGATCAGCGCGTGCCGCTCGAGCAGACCCTGCTGAAGCCCAACATGGTGCTGTCGGCAAAGGACTGCCCGACGCAGGCCGGCCCGCAGGAAGTCGCGGCAAAAACGATCGAGTGCCTCAAGAACACGGTGCCTTCGTCGGTCCCCGGCATCGTCTTTCTGTCGGGCGGCCAGACCGAGCTCGAAGCCACGGTCAACCTCAACGCAATGAACCAGGTCGGCGGTTCCCCCTGGCAGCTGAGCTTCTCGTACGGCCGTGCGCTGCAGGCGACGACGCTACAGGCGTGGGGCGGCGAAGCCGCCAACGTCGATGCCGCCAAGAAGGTTTTCTACCACCGGGCGCGGATGAACGGCCTGGCGCGCTTCGGCACCTACGAGGAGTCGATGGAGCAAGAAGCGGCGGCCTGACCGCAGGACCTCCGCCGGGCGCCGATTGAGCTTCGGCGCGCCCGCGCCGGTTGCTACCTTGGCGGGGAGAGATTTTGGCTCGTCGGTTCCGGCTTCCTCGAGCCGGCCGGCGAGTCTCCACCGCGTTGGGAGGCACGGCAATGCGGGCCGCGGACCCGGTCGAGAATTCAGGCGATGTTGATGTCGTTCGTATCGACCGGCCCGCCGGTCGGCAGCATCCGACGCCCGTATACGCCAAGCGTGCCGACGACGTTCCGGTCATGGGCACCCCGTTGTCGGGCGTCGACCTGCGCGACCGGCCGGCGCAGCTCGCCCAATGGCTCATTGTTTTCGGCGCTCTGGGGTTGTTAATCGGCGGCGCCAAGTGGTTGAACGCTCGGCAGGACGTCGAACCTTTCGGGCCCGACGCGTCTTCCACCGCCACGGAAACGACGCTGCAACGCGGTACGGTTCGCGCCGAGCCGCCGCTAGACGCATCCATTTCGCCGGCCCCGGTGCCGGCGATCGCGTCGACTGCGGACGACTCTGGTGTCGCAGCCGCCGCCGGGACAGCGGCGGGAGTTTCACCGCAGGGAGCGGTTTCTTCCGAGGAAGCTTTAGAAACGACATTTTCGGGCGTCTTCGGATCACTCATTGACATTTGCCTTGACGCCCGGGGGGGGGATCCCAACTTTCCAAAGTCCGCGAAACCATGCGGCTGATGTGGTCCACCAAAGAGATCATTCTCGGATACTCCATCCGCTTCGGGCCGAGGATGCCGAGCACCTCGCCCTCAGCGACGGG
>JADFNY010000249.1 GCA_022563115.1 Acidobacteriota bacterium
ACTCGGGATCTGGTATTGGGGACGCCGCCAATCGGCCCCCGAACCGCCCCAGGCGGAGGGCAGAAAAATGGCGGAATGGCCGCGGCTCGTCGCCGCCGCCATGATCGTCGCGGCGGCGGCGTTCGGATACTGGATCCGTCCGGCGATCTCCAACGCCTGGGCCGCCGAGTCCGTTGAGCGCCTGGTGCAGGCGGTCACGCTTGCGGTGTTCGTGTTCGCGGTGGCCGGTGTCGCCATCCTGCTGATCGACCGGCGTCGCGGCGATGCCACGCTATGCCTCCTCGTGCTGGTGCTCGGCATCATCGTCCCGGTGCTATGGTGGCCTGCCATCAGGCCGCTGCTCATGTGGTCGCTGCGTCGTTACCAGACGTTTCTGCCGCTGATCTTTCTGTTCGCCGCCGTTCCCCTTTGGCTCGACGATCCGGGCTTCCAGCAAGCTTCCGCCGGTGCGCGGCGCGGGCGGCGCGCCGTGAGCTTGGCGGTGTCGTTGGTTCTCTTCGCGACGCTCGGAACGCTTGGCTGGAACTATCGCGGCTTCAAGCAGCCCGGCGAGACCATCGCCCTGGTCGACGACATCGCCGCCGGTCTCGAGGACAATGCTGTTTTGATCTTCGAAGCGCGCTCCGGGTGGGGCGCCCTCGACTTCGCCGCGCCGCTCGCATTCTGGAAGGGATTCGACGTCGTTTGGCTGCGGGACAAGAAGACCGACGTCGAAGCGCTGCGCGACTTCGTGCGGCGCCAGACCCGGCTCGGCCGGCCGGTGTACTTTTTCACCCAGGGGTTCAACTATTTCGTGCCCGATCCGCGCATGGTGCCGCACCGGCGCTGGTGGGTTCAGCGGCAGCAGCTCGAGGAGGTCCTCGGCGTGCTGCCGGAGACCATCCTGACGGCGCGCGTCCCGTTGGCCAGCTACCGGGTTCTACTCTCCGGAACGAACGGGCCGCTCGACGGGATGCTCGACGTCGGCGAGTGGGACGATATCTACGTTGGCGAGGTGCTGCCGCGCGAGATCACCGGCGACATGACCGCGCGCTGGACGAAGGGATCCGGGGGGTATTTCTGGCTCCCCGGCCTGGAAGAGGGGACCCGGGAGATCATCGTCCACGCCGCATCGATCCACGGCTCGGAACGCTTCAACCGCATCCTCAGCGCCAGCCTCGACGACGTCGAACTGGGCGAAATTCCCATCGTGGATGACTGGATCGACTACGTTTTCGAGGTACCCTCCGATTGGCGACCGGCGGAGGGCGAGGTTCCCAGGCTGGTTTTGTTGACCGAACCCCTGCAGCCGGATGCGGTCAACGGCAACGGCGATACCCGGTACCTGGGCGTGTACGTCAACGCGATTATTTGGCGATAACGAGGATTCGGGCAGGCCGTGGGCTCATGAAGCTGATCGTCCAGATTCCATGCCACAACGAAGCCGAAGCCCTCGGGGCGACCCTAGCGGCGATCCCGCGGCAGATCGACGGCATCGATGCGGTCGAGATCGTCGTCGTTGACGACGGCTCGACCGACGAGACGGTGGCGATCGCGCGGCGTGAAGGGGTCGAGCACATCGTTCGTTTCGCGCGCCAACGTGGCTTGGCGCGCGCCTTCAAGGCGGGCCTAGCGGAATCGTTGCGCCAGGGGGCGGACATCATCGTCAACACCGACGGCGACAATCAGTACGAGGGCGCCGATATCCCCAAGCTGGCGGCACCGATTCTGGCGGGTGAGGCCGATATCGTCATCGGCGACCGCAACACCGCAAAGCTGGCGCACTTCTCGGTGGTCAAGAAGCTCTTCCAAAAGCTTGGCTCCTGGGCGATGCGCAGGCTATCGGGGACGACCATCGCCGACGCTCCGAGCGGTTTTCGCGCCTATAGCCGCGAGGCGGCGCTGCGCATCAATGTGGTCACCGACTTCACCTACACGCTCGAGACGCTGATCCAGGCGGGCAAGCGCAGGATGGCAGTCGTCGACGTGCCGGTCCGCACCCATCCGACGCCGCGCTCGTCACGGCTGGCGAAGACAATGGGGCACTACGTGGCGCAGGCGGGCGGCGCCATGGCGCGCACCTACGCTCTGTACGAACCGTTGAAGATCTTCGCGATCGGCGGCGGCATGATGCTGGTCATCGGTGTCGCGCTTGGCGCTCGCTTTCTGTACTACCGCTTCTGGGTCGGCAACATCGCTACCGGGATGAGCCAGTCGTTGATCCTCGCCGCGATCCTCTCGATCATCGGGTTCATGCTGCTGACCGTTGCCATCCTCGCCGATTTGCTGGCCACCAACCGGCGCCTGCTCGAGGAAACGCTGTACCGCATCCGCAAGTTGGAGCTCGATCCACGGCGCGGCGCTGGCCCGAGCACCCGCCCGGAGGTCCCCGAGGAGGTTCCCGAGGAGGTCCGCGAGGAGGTCACCGCCGCCTCCGTTGGCGACGACCCGGGCCGGGGGAGCTGACGCCATGCCTTCGGTGAGCGTGATCCTGCCGGCGTACAACGAGGGTGAGGTGATCGGCTCGGTCGTCGAGTCACTCCGCGCGGTGGCGGGGCAGGACTGGGAAATCATTGTTGTCAACGACGGCTCCGACGACGATACGGCGGCACGTGCCGCTGGCGACGGCGTGCACGTCATCACTCACCCCTACAACAAGGGCAACGGTGCAGCCGTGAAGACGGGCCTGCGCGCCGCGACCGGCGACGTGGTTTGCCTGATGGATGCCGACGGCCAGCACGACCCGGCGCACATCGCCGACCTGCTCGAAGCGCTCGATACCTATGATCTGGTAATCGGCGCGCGCCAGGACGGGGGCGGCACCGGTGGCCTCTTCCGTCGCCTCGGCAACGCCTTTTATAACCGGCTGGCCACCTACCTGTCGAACCAAAAGGTCCTCGATCTCACGTCCGGGTTCCGAGCCGCCTGGCGCGACAAGATGTTGGAGTTCTTGCCCTTGTTTCCCAACGGTTTCTCCTACCCGACGACCAGCACGCTCGCCTTCATCAAAGCGGGCTACAATGTCGGGTACGTGCCGATATCAGCCTCCAAGCGGGTCGGCAAGAGCAAGATCCGGCTGCTGCCGGACGGCGCCAAGTTCGTCGTCATCGCGCTGCGGATGATCGTCTTGTTCTCACCGATGCGGGTCTTTCTCCCTGCCAGCCTGCTGATGTTCGTCGCCGGGGCGAGCTATGGCGCCTACAAGATCTACCAGGATACGGATATCACCGATTCCACCGTCTTATTGATCACGATGAGCGTGGTGACGTTCCTCATCGGCTTGGTGTCGGAACAAATCGCCCTGATGCGTCTCGAGCGCCTGCAAAAGTGACATCCTCCGCCAAAGGCCCATTCTGGATGGCCACCGGGTGGCGGTTGATCGGCATCGTCCTACTGGCCGTGATTCTGTGGCGGGTCGGCGCGAGACAGCTGTTCCGCGTTCTGCTGGACGTCGACCTGCTGGCGTTGGTGATCGGAGCCCTGCTGACGACCAGCGTTCTCCTGCTGCGGTCGTTGCGCTGGCGCATCCTGTGCGGCGGGCTCGATATCCACCTGTCCGTGGGCGAGGCGGTGCGGCTGTATCTGCTCGGCACGTTCGTCGCCTCGATCACCCCGGGTCGGGTCGGTGACCTGGTGAAGGCGTACTACGTGCGCGATCGGCGCCCCGAAGCCGGTTTGGCGGCCGGCATCGCCACGGTGGTGTACGACCGTCTCCTGGACCTCGGACAGATCAGTATCCTGGCGATGGGCGCCATCGTGATTCTCCCCTGGGTGCCGGCGAGGCTCGGTCCGCCCCTCGTCCTGCTCGGGCTCACCGGTTTCGTTATCGGCACCGCGTGGCGTCCTACCCGCGAGGGGCTGATAGCGCGGCCGCTCAACTGGGCGCTGCGACGACTCCCCGGGGCGGATGGTTCAGCGCCGCCCTTGCCCTCGGCGGCCAATGTATTGGCGGCGCAGGCGCTGACGTCGGCGAGCTTGATCGGGTTCGCCGGGGTGAGCGTCGTGCTGGCCCGCGGTCTTTCGATCAACACACCGGTTTGGCCGCTGGCCGTGCTGTCGGCGCTCGGAGCCCTGGTCGGCCTGCTGCCGATCACCGTCCTCGGGATCGGCACTCGCGACGCTCTCTACGTCGCCGCGGCTCCGTTCCTGGGAACGTCTCGCGAAGCGATGCTCGGCCTGTCGCTCCTGCTTCTGGCGATGTACGTGCTCAACAGCATTACGGGTTGGACGGCGTGGTTCCTCAGCCCGCCGCGGGATCGGCGACCGCCGGCTCCGTAGACAGCAGGCCGTGGTGAGAGTGTGATGAGTCTGGTTACGCCGCCGAGCAGGGTGCTGAAGAACTCCCGGGGGTGCCGCGCATGGGTCTTGTGGGGCAGTGCGCTCGAATGAACATTCTCCATCTGGCGACGACGTACCCGCTGCACAAAGCCGACAGCAGCGCCGCCTTCGTCGAGGCATTGTGCGAGGCTCTCTGCAGACGCGGGCACGCGGTGCACGTGCTGTTGCCGGCACACCCCGATCTCGAGCTCCGCCGCGAGGGTCGGCAGGCGGTGCTGCACTCCTTCAGCGGCACGCCGGTCAAGAGCTGGCACCCATGGGGATACGCTCAGGCTCTCACCGCGGATCGCGCGCTACGCTGGGACGCGTATCTCGCGGCCCCGTTTTCAGCCGTCTCGGCGGCGCGTGCTCTGCGGCGCATCATGCGGGAGACGTCGATCGACGTCGTCCACGCCAACTGGTTGTTGCCGGCCGGCCCGATCGTCGCCTGGGCCCTGCGGCGGACAGAAACGCCGATGGTGGTGTCGTGCCACGGGAGTGGCGTTTTTCTCGCCGAGAAGCGCCGCTGGGCGGCGGCAGCGGCCCGTTGGGGGTTGAAGCGCAGCGCCGCGCTCACCGCTTGTTCGCGGGATCTGACCCGGCGGGTCGGTGGGCTCGGCGCCGGCCCGGCCCCGGTGTGGATCCCGTACGGCGTCGATATCGACCGATTTCAACCCCCGACCCCTACACAGCGCGCCGCCCAGCGCGCCGGGCTTTCCGAGAAACATGGCGTCGCCCTCGAGACGCCGTGGATCCTGGCGATTGGCCGCCTGGTCCACAAGAAGGGCTTCGACGTTCTGGTGCGCGCCGTCGCGACGGTGCGCGCCCGGGTCGGCGACGCCCAACTGATCATCGCCGGCGCCGGCCCGCTGCACGACAAGCTGCAGCGGCGGGCCGTCGATGAAGGCGTCGCGAACGCGGTTCACTTTGTCGGTGCGGTCGCCCACGAGGACGTCGCCGAGTGGTACGGCGCCGCTGACGTCATCGTCGTCCCCTCGGTGCACGGCCCCGGCGGCAACGTCGACGGCTTGCCGAACGTTTTTCTCGAGGGGTTGGCAAGCGGCACCGCGGTCGTCGCCAGCCGCGTCGGTGGGATCCCCGACGTCGGGCGCGATGGCGAGACCGTCGCTTTGGTGCCCGAAGGCGACGTCGCTGCGCTCGGTGCGGCGATCGCCGATCTCCTCGAGGACGACGGACGGCGGGTCGCCTTGGGTCGGGCGGCGCGCGCCGACGCCGAGGCTTGCCTCGACTGGGACAACGTCGCCGAGCGCTTTGAAGACCTCTACCAGGCCGTGGTGAAAGTGTGATGGGTCTGGTTGCGACGACAAGAGGCCATCTGCGGCGTTGCCACTCCACGGCCTGCTACGAATCGGTCATGGGCGCATGAGCGAGAGGCCCGCAGGGACACAGCGGATCGACCTCGTCTTCCCGCGTTTCAAGCTCATGTCGGGCGCCGAACGCGCCATCCTCGGGCTGGCCGAGGGTCTGGCTCGCGCTGGGCACGCGCCGCGCATCGTCTGCCATAAATTCGACGATTCGTGCCGCCCGCGCCTGGCGCCGGGCGTCGAGCTGGCGGTCGGCGGGGCACGCATCGACTGGACCGGTAACCGCTATCTCAACGCCGTGTTCGACTACTCCC
>JADFNY010000250.1 GCA_022563115.1 Acidobacteriota bacterium
CGCCGTTCTTCCACCTCGACAAGGTCACGACGCCCGTGCTCATCACCCACGGGGTGAAGGACGCCACCATTCTCTTCGGCGAGGGAGAGATGATGTTCTACGCCCTGCGCCGGCTCGGCAAGACGGCCGAGTTCGTCATCTACAACGAAGGCGACCACAGCCTGTCGCGGCACTCGCGTCAGGACACCATCGATGTGAATCGGCGGATGCTCGAGTGGTTCGAGAGGTACCTGAGGTAACCCGGGGAACCTCGTAGGTGAGACTTGCCGCGCCCGCGGGGCGAGGTTAGGTTCATGCCATGGGCAACGAAGGACGTCCGGAATGTCTCAACGAGTCATGTGACGGTCACCTGCACCGCGAGTTTCTGACCGGGCTCAAGCAATCCACCGCGCAGATGATGCGCATCGGCGGGCTCTCCCTCATCGCCGGCCCGGTCGTGTTCGGGGCCCCGTTCATCGTCGACTACATGGTGCGACGCTCCGCCGGGATGACCGGGATGATCGCCACGCTGGCGGCGCTGACGATCTCGTTTGGTGCCGGTATCGCGATCCTGCGCAAGCGGGCCGCGGGGTTGGCGCAGAAGTCCGAGCAGCAGCGCTGCAACAAGTGCGGCTCGGTCTTTCCGCTCGCGTCCTAGCGCGTGAGCGATTGATCATGGCCGCTGACGTCTTGTTTGTCGCGCCGGCCGCACCGCCCGTCGTACCTCTAGAAATGATGAAGGGGCTGGCATCCTCGTAATCTTCGGTTAGCGCGGACCACGAGGGTGCGCCATGGGAATCGCTGGCTCCGGCCGATGACCGGCTATTCGGTGATGTGGGAGCGTTGACTACCGGTCCTGCAGCGAAGCTCTTTCCTTCGGCGCGCGCGATGGTGGCTCGTGCCTAGCGGCTGTGCGGGGAGTCCGGCTCTCCGCTCTGCTGCAGCACCGCAGCGAGCTCGTCTTGCATCATCGCCAGCGTTGCCGCGGCGGCGGGGTCGTCGATGATGTTGTCGAGCTCGTAGGGATCGGCCTCGAGGTCGTAGAGCTCGTCCATGCCCTCGAGCTCCAGGTAATGGATGTATTTGTAGCGATCGGTGCGCACCGCCTGGTAGCCCATGTTGCGGATACGCCGGAAGACCGTGTCGCTGAAGTACTCCACCAGGAACGCGTCGCGCCAGTTGGTGACGCTGCCGTCGAGTACCGGCACCAGCGAAGCGCCGTGTAGGGCGTCGTCGGGGGCGGCTCCGGCGAGGTCGAGGAACGTTGCCGCCAGGTCGATGATCAAGACCATCTCGTCGCGGGTGGTACCCGCGGCTGCCAACGGCGGGTAGCGGACCAGCATCGGGATGCGGATGGTCTCCTCGTAGGCCAGGCGGCGTTCGCCGCTCAGCCCGTGCTCGGCGTTGAAGTAGCCGTGGTCGCTGGTGAACACGATCATCGTGTTGTCGAGCTCTCCCATAGCCTCCAGCGCCTCGAGAATCCGGCCGAGGCTGTCGTCGGTGGCCGTCAACATCTCGAGGCGCCCGATGATCGTTCGGTCGGGCGTGCCGCTCTCGGGCCCGATCGGCGCCACGCCCTCGAGGGGGCGCATCAGCGCCGGCTTGTCGGTCGGAACGATATAGGCGTTGGGGCGCCGCGGCACCTCGGCGTCGGCGTACATGCCTTCGTGACGTTCGGCGGGAATGAAGCCGCTGCGGCTCAGCGCCGCGGTGCTGCCGTCGCCGAGCTGGCGGATGTTGGGGTGCAGCGCCTTGTGGGCGAGGAAGAGAAAGAACGGATTGTCTCGTTCTCGTTCGATGAAGCCGATGGCGCGGTCGGTGATCAGGTCGGTGACGTAGCCCTCGACCCGGGTCAGAGTGCCGTTCTCGTCGAGCTCGGGATCGATGGCCTCGCCCTGGCCCGGCATCGCCACCCAGTAGTCGAACCCTGGGCGCGGCGAGTGATCGTTGCCCATGTGCCACTTGCCGACGAAGGCGGTGTCGTAGCCGGCGCGCTGTAATGCTTGTGGGAAGGTCGGCATCTCGTGGCTGCGGGCGCTGCGGTCGGTGTTGTCGATGATGCCGTTGGTATGGACGTACTGGCCGGTCAGGAAGCTCGCCCGGCTTGGCGAGCAGATCGGCGTAGTCGCGAAAGCGTTGCGGAACATCACGCCCTCGTCGGCGATCCGATCAATGTTGGGCGTTTGAACGAACGGATGGCCGGCGGCGCCGAACTCGTCCCAGCGCAGGTCGTCGACCATGACGACGATGATGTTGGGCCGCGCCGCGTCGGTGGTAGCGGGCGTTGGATCGGACGTCTGTGCGGAACACGCTGCCACGACGACCGCACCGGCGGCGACGAGGAGAAACTCCGGCGCGGAGGTGAAGCTCCAGCCGGGGCGCACGCTATTGCCGCCCGATCTCGAGCAACCAGATGTCGGACTCCTCCTCGACCTGAACCAGGTATGCACGGAGGTTGTCTGCAGATAGCACCATCGATTCCATCGGCGGCACCCTCACGCGTTGGATCGATCTGGAGACCGTATTCACGACATAGAATCCCGCCGTTTCTGGATTGCGGAACAAAACCCGCACCCCATCGGCCATCCACGCCGGCGACGTTCCATCGGCGAGAAGCTCATATTCTCGGGTTTCGAGGTCGAAGCGCCAGATCGTGGCGCTATCCATCGTTCCTTCCGCCGGGGCGACAGCCCCGACAATCGATCGCCCGTCGGGACTCCAGTCGCTAGGCTGGAAGTTCCCGTCACCGCCCGGAACGTCCGGGAGGTCGTCCTCTGTTTGCTGATCGAACGTCTTGTCGGCGTCGATGATGAACGCCCTGCCCGAGTCGCTCATGAACGTGGCGATCTTATTGCCGTCGGGAGACCAGATCGGCCTCTGAGGAGCGTCTCCCTCCTGCGTATCCGTCAACCGGGTGCGCCCGGAGCCGTCGGCGTTCATCACCCAGATCTCGTAATCACCACCGACGTTCGTATAGAAGGCGATCGTGTCCCCCTCGGGGGACCACCGCGGGCCCCAGTCCTTGAACAAGTCGTCGGTCACCTGCTGCTCGTTCGAACCGTCGGTGCCGGCGACGAAAATGTCCTGCTGCGCGCCAGCGGTTCGGTACGTAATCAGCTCGCCGTCCGCCGTCACGTGCGGATCGGCAAGGCGCCGCGTGCCCTGCACGACCGGAGCCGTCTCCGAAGTGAGGGTAAGGGCATCGGGGTCGAAGTCGGCGGCCACGATGCTCCCGCGGATCAGCATCGAGGTGTACAACAGACGCGTCCCGTCCGCCGAAAAGCTCAACATGCCGGGGTCACCGAGCCCGCCCGAGGTGATCTGCTGAGGCTCGCCGAGCGTCTCGCCGCTCATCTCGTCGATCGCGACCCTCCAGATGGCCATCGATCCGCCCCGCGTCGAGGCGAAGTACAGCCAGCTGCCGTCGGGCGACCAGACGGGGCTGTAGTCGATATATTCGTCCTGCGTCACCGGGACAGCATCGGCCTGGGTCACGCTGCCCCCTTCGCCACCTTCGGCCGGAACCGTCCAGATGTCGCGTTGCCCGCTGCTGTTCGCCCAGTACGTGATCCTGTGTCCGTTGGGTGACCAGTTGGGCTGCACGCCATCGTCCAATTCCAGGGTTACCGTGGTGTCACTGGCGATGTCGAGGATGTGCAATTGGCCGTCTTGTTGACGCGTATACGGGTTCCACGAGACGAACTCATCGGAATAGACGAGCTTCGTTCCATCGGGCGACCACGCTGGGTTGAACCCCTCATCCGTCAGACGGCGGACATCGTCGCCGGTTCGGCCCATGATGGAAATGCCGCCGCCGATCACTATGTTCGCGGATTGAACCGGGGATCCGCTGAAAGCGATCCGCTCGCCGTTGGGGGAAAACGCCGGCGACACACCGTTGTCGACGAGATGGATGGGATTGCGGCTGCCGACGCTCTGCAACAGGATGCTGTAGGAGCCGTCGTCGGCGCGCCGGGTGAAGGCGAACCAGTCACCGTCGTCGGAAATCGTGCCGGCAAAGTCGACGCCCGACGTCGTGGTCAACTGGCGCAGCGAGCCGATGCTTGGGCCTTCAGCGATCGGCGCTGTGCCGGAGGTGCCGAAGAACGCCCACGCCAGCGCCGCAACCCCGATGACGATGCCCGCCACGCCGATTCGCTGGCCCCAAGGCGACGCCGCAGGCGGTGCCCGGTAGGCGTCCATCGCCCGCGGGTCGGTCAGCGTGCCGCCGGTGATCAGCGGCACGCCGGCGTCGATCTCTTCTTTCAGCTCGATGAGGTCGTTGCGCAGCTCGACCACCGACTGGTAGCGGCGGTCAAGGTCTTTTTCGAGCGCCTTCTTGACGATGCGCGACAGGTGGCGCGGCAGTTCCATGTTGCGCTCGATGATCGGCGGCGGTGTGTCCTTGACGATCGAAGCCAAGATCGAGAGCTTGGTATCGCCGACGAACGGCCGGTCGCCGGTGGCCATCTCGTAGAGCATGATGCCGAGCGAGAAGATGTCGGTGCGATGGTCGGAGGCCTTGCCCTCGGCCTGCTCCGGCGACATGTAGGCGACGGTGCCGACGATCTTGCCCTCTTCGGTGAGGGCCTCGGAGCCGACCTGGGTCGCGGCTTCGTCTTCGGGGACATCGGTGATCAGCTTGGCGATGCCGAAGTCGAGCACCTTGACGCGGTCCTCTTCGTCGACCATCACGTTGCTGGGCTTGAGGTCGCGATGGGCGATGCCGCGCTTGTGGGCCGCGGCGATGGCGTCGGTCAACGGTATGGCGACGTCGAAGAACTGGTCCAGCGACAGGCCGCCGTCGGGGATCAGCTCGTCGAGGGTCTTGCCGCCGACCAGCTCGAGGATGATGAAGTGAACGTCGTCGACTTCTTCGACCGAGTGGATGGTGACGATGTTGGGGTGGTTGAGAGAGGCGACGGCCTGGGCCTCGCGCTCGAAGCGCTTGAACCATTCGGGGTTGCTGGCCATCTTGGCCGGCAGCACCTTGAGCGCCACCTGACGGTTGAGGCGGGTATCGCTAGCCTCGTACACGGCACCCATCCCACCGCGCCCGAGGGTGCGGATCACATGGTAGTGACCGAGTACCGAACCGACTTTCATAGGGTCGGAATCTACCCGCAGAGGGGCACCAAAGGCAACTGGAGCCGCTCTTGGGACGCCTCGAGCGCTTCCGCGATCTGTGTCGACGATGCGGCGGCGGGGCACCTCCAAGACCACCGACTTGCTTCAGATTCCCACCGGGTGCACTACGCGTTACCCTTCCTTAGAGTCCTCTGATCGGCTCGGGGAGAGCGGGGTATGGAGGTAACGCAGAGCGTTGAACCACCCGCCGAAGCGCTCGTTTTTCGCGCCCGTGGCCTGACCAAGGTCTACGACATGGGGGAGGTCCAGGTGCACGCGCTGCGCGGCGTCGATCTCGACTTGCACCGCTCCGAGCTGATGGTGTTGCTCGGTCCCTCGGGCAGCGGCAAGTCGACGCTGGTCAACATTCTGGGCGGCCTCGACACCGCCACCGCCGGGGAGGTCTTCTACGGCGACATCGAGCTGACCTCGGCCGACGACCGGGCGCTGACCGCGTACCGCCGCCACCACGTCGGCTTCATCTTTCAGTTCTACAACCTGATCTCGAGCTTGACGGCGCGCGAAAACGTTGCCGTGGTGACCGAGATCGCCGACGACCCGATGGAACCGGCCGAGGCGCTGGCGATGGTCGGACTGCAGGAGCGTCTCGACCATTTCCCGGCCCAGATGTCGGGCGGCGAGCAGCAGCGCGTGGCCATCGCCCGGGCCATCGCCAAACGTCCGCAGGTGCTGTTGTGCGACGAGCCCACCGGGGCGCTCGACTGCGCCACCGGGATCGTCGTGCTCGAGGCGCTGGTGCGAATCAACCGCGAGATCGGTACGACCACCGTGATCATTACCCACAACGC
>JADFNY010000251.1 GCA_022563115.1 Acidobacteriota bacterium
TCGAGCACCGGCGTCTTCGCCGCTTGCAGCGGGGTGCGGTTGCCGAGCTCGCGAACCGGACGATCGGCGAGGCCGTCGATGATCAACAGCACCGTGGGGGGAGACTCCGGCCCCGCTCCGGTGCCGGCCGAGAGGGAAGGTAGCCGGCGCTTCAGCATCCCGGTGACCAGCTCGAGCGTCCGCACCACCGGGGGATCGCCGTGCGACGACTCCAGCTCCTGAACCTCGTAGGCCTTGGCCTGATGGAGCACGTAGTCGTGGATCGTACGAATGCCTTCGAAGTTCTCCAGGTAGCGTTCGGCGCGGCGGCCGCCGACCCGCGAGCGGGCCAGGAACCGTGCTCGATGGGCCTCCTCGTCGAACGTCGCGAGCACCAACGGAACCTGATATGCAGCGCCTTCAAGGTCGGGGAAGGGAACCAGGCCGGGGATCAGATGCACCCCCTCGACGACGATGCTCATGTTCTCAGCAATGGCGCGCTCGACGACGGCGCGCACCCCGACACAAACCCGACGCGCCTGTTCTTCGTACGAGGCGATGACGCGGTCGGTGTGGTCGATGTCGAGTAACGCTCCGGTCTGTTCCTCGCCCGGCGGCGCCTCGAAGTGATCGACGATTTCGAAGCTCGAGCTGTGTAGTGCCGGCATGATCTTCTGGGTGAAGACCATCCGCATGACCTGCCGGATCGTGTCGGTAGCGATGATCCGATAGATGCGCAGCAACGGGGCGAGCTCCAGGGAGAGCGTCGATTTGCCGGTTCCGCTCGCCCCGCCGATGTAGATGATCAGCGGCCGCGGCAGGTTGCGAATGCGTCGCAACAGCCGATAGCGACGCGCCGCTCGCCTCCCGACCTCTGACTCGAGCACCTCATCGGCGCGCCGCGCGATCTCCGAGCTCGAAACCACTTCGAGCTCGTCGGCGATCAGGCTGAGCTCGAGCATCGTCACCAGATCGTAGGCGCGGTCGAGGTCGATGCCGGCGCCGTGCATGCTGCGCGCCAGAAGGCCGCGCGAAAACGGCTGCCGTTGGCCGTGATAGATGACCTGCAGAAGCGGTGTCGTGACCTGCGGAGCGCGCAGGGTCACGCGTAGCTCGTCGCCGTACATTTTGTGTAGCTGGTCGGTGATCGCCTCGCGGATCTCGGCCGTCGTTACCTCGCTGCGATCGCCGATCTGATCATGAATGGCGCCCGCCGCTTCGTAGGCCTCCTCGAACGGAATCCCCCGCTGGACGAGGTCGTGGGTGATCATGCCGCGCAGAAATCGATGGCGCTCGCCGTCGGAATCAATGACCAGCATCAGGCACCGCGAGCCGCTCGAACGCCGCGGTTCTTCAAGGGGCGGTCGTGGTCCGTGCTGTCGTCGGCGTCCCAGTCGGACTTGCCGTGACGTAGCAAATAGATTCGTTTCACGTGGGCGATCCTTGTCTTGTGCAGACTGTCGATCCGGCGGTAGCAGGCGGTGAAAGTGTGATGGGTCTGGTTGCGCCCGCGGCTCGCTAGATCCCCGTTTGGTGCCTTGCCAACGTACAGCTTGGGAGGCATCAGCAGGAGTCCACTAATGGCGTCGGCCAAGAGCAGCCCGGCGTCGTGGCACAGCCCAGAGTGAAGTCGCCAAGCCACGGCAGGGGTGGCTCGGGAGTTCAACCACCCTCGTCATCGTGGCGAATGCGGTCGAACGGCTGCACGACCGTTGAAGCGATGTTACTCAAGTGGGCGCTGACGCGCTGTAGAATCCGGGCCGTCGAGGCATAGACGATCGCCATGTCGGCATCGAGGTCGCTGTCGGCAAGGCGGCCGATGTAGTCGCTGAGGTCGGCCTTGATCTGGGGGTGCTGATCGACGACGCGACGGGCGAGGTCGGCATCGTCGTCACGAAACGCCTTCTCGCAGGTCTGGAACAATGGTCGTACCCGGTCGCTGATCTGCCCCAGCTCCTCGGCAAACGGGCCGCTGCGTGGCGCCTTGGCCAGCGCCGGCAGGTCACCCAGGCCGCGGGCGAAATCACCGATGCGCTCGGCGTCTTGAACCATGCTGATCAGCACCAAGCTCGCGACCAGATCCTTGTTGGGCCGGAGGCTCAGGTGCTCCAGGACCATGCGCCGGATCTTGCTCTCTCCGTCGTCGATCTGGTCGTCCATCTGGTCGAGATCGACCTCGAGGTCGGCGTTATCGAGCAGAGCGGCGAGCGCCAGATCGAGCATCTCCGCGGCCTGGCGCAGCATGGCAGAAAATTCCTCGAAGGCGGACTCTACAAGACCGGATTGAGCGGACGATCCGAACAGGCGTTGGAGCATGGGCTATTCCCCGGAAAAGGCGCCGCTGATGAAAAGCAGCAGCAGCGGGATGCCGTAGAAGACGACAATGATGTATACGCCCGCCAGCACCCGGTTGCGACTACCGAGTCTACCGAGCGCGGCGGCGAGCGCCAACGGAATGCGGCGCATCATCGGCGGCACGTAGATGATCAGCGTGCCGCTGAGGTTGAAGATGAGATGGGAGAAGGCCACCGCGACGGCGGCGGGGCTACCGGTCGAAAGCGCGGCGAGCATCGCGGTGATCGTGGTGCCGACGTTGGCGCCGACGGTGAACGGGAAGAGCTGCTCCAGCGTCACGATGCCGGCTCCCACCAGGGGTACGATCGCCGAGGTCGTAATCGAGCTGCTCTGCACCATCACGGTCATGAGCATGCCGGCGACGATCGCCGCGCTCGACGAACGGAACAGCGTGCGATGCAGGACCTGCTCGGCGCGCTCGGACATGACCACCCTGAGGAAGTCGACCAGCAGCTTGAGGCTCAGCATCAGCAGGGCGAGGCCGATGATCAGCGTCCAGATGGCGGATTCGCCGGTCAGCCCCGAAAGAAGCTGCGCCGTTGGTCGAACGGCGGCCTTCAGCGGGTTGAAGAGCTCGATGCCGCCTACCCCCTCGAGTCCCGACGTCACCAGCCGAGAGATCCGCGCCAGGTAGCCGGTGAAATACTCCACCGGAAACAGAATCAACACCGCGAACCAGTTGAAGAAGTCGTGCACGGTGGCGCCGGCGAAGGCGCGCCGGAATTCTTCACGCCTGGTCACGTGGGCCAGCGATACCACCGTGTTGGTCACCGAGGTTCCGATGTTCGCCCCCATGATGATCGGGATCGCGCCCTCGATGGTCAGCGAGCCCGAGGCGACCAAGGTCACGGTGATCGAGGTCGTGGTCGATGAGCTCTGCATCAGCGAAGTGGCGAGGATGCCGACGAACAGGCCGACGAACGGATTCGCCGTCGTCGTGATGAGGGTCTCGGCGAAATCGCCCCCGAAGAGCTTGAAGGCGATGCCCATCAAGTCGAGTCCGACGAGGAAGCCGTACAGAAGCAACGCCAGCGTCGCGACCCTGGCAACGGTTTTTTTTGTCTGCGCTAGGCTAGCCTGCATATCTCAACCCTTCGGCTGCGGGCGCGGAGAAGCGCGCGTCTACGGCGTTGCGCTTGGTCGGGTTCCTCGACGTATTGTGAAATACGTCTCCGGTGCCCTTCCGGCGCGCGCCTTGTATCCACGCGCTTCTCCGCGCCCTCGCGACGAAGGGCGTTGAGACATGCAGGCTAGGCGGCGTGAAGCGCATCGGCATCGTCGACATGGGTTCGAACAACCGCCGGCGCAGAGTCCGAGAACGCCTGGATTATTGCCCTCGGCGGTGGTTTTGCGCAAATCTTCCCCATGCACCCCAACGTCACGCCCGAGCGCAGATAATGACACCGGAGCTCTGCAATTCGGCGACGCCCGCCTCGGTGTAGCCGTTCGCCAGCAGCACCTCTCGGGTGTGCTCGCCGAGCACCGGCGCGCCGCGCTCGATGGCGGCCGGGCTGCCGCTGAGCTTGACCGGGAAGCCGAGCGTCTTCACCGGGCCGAGGGTCGAGTGCTGCACCTCGGTGACCATATCCCGCTCCACGGTTTGCGGGTGCACAAGCATCTCCTGGATGCTCGCCACCGGACCGGCCGGCACCCCGGCGGCCTCGAAGCGCTCCAGCCACTGCTGGGTGGGACGCTGCTTGAAGAGCGGCGCCAGCGTCGCGACCAGCTCGTCGAGGTTCGCCATCCGGGCGGCGTTGTCGCGAAAACGCTCGTCGTCGACGAGCTCCGGGAGGCCGACGATCTCCGGAACCTTCTCCCAGGTCGCCTGGCTCGAGGCGCCGACGTTGATCCAGCCGTCGGCGGTCTCGAAGGCCTGGTACGGCGCGCTGAGCGGGTGCGCCGAACCCAGCGGCCCGGGCGACTCGCCGGTCGCCAGCGCGATGGCGGATTGCCAGTAGGTGTGGGTGATGCCGGCCTCGTACAACGAGGTGTCGACGCGCTGCCCTTCGCCGGTGAGCAAGCGATGGAGGATCGCCGCCAGCACGCCCATGGCGCCGAGGATTCCGGCGGTGACGTCGGTCACCGGAACGCCGCACTTGACCGGTGGGCGATTGTCTCCCTCTCCAGTCAGGCTCATCAGGCCGCTGTAGCCCTGGGCGATCAGATCGAAGCCGCCGATTTCGGCGAACGGTCCGCTGCGCCCGAAGCCCGAGATCTCACACCACACCAGGCCCGGGTTGTCGCGCTTGACGCTGTCGTAGCCGAGGCCGAGCCGGTCGAGGGTGCCGGTGCGGTAGTTCTCGATTACCACGTCGGCGCTGCGAATCAGCCGCCGTACCAGGGCCACCCCCTCGGGTCGCTTGAGGTCGACGGCGATGCCGCGCTTGTTGCGGTTCAGCATCATGAACGCGGCCGACTCGCCATCGATCTCGGGGGGTACGAAGGAGCGCGACGGATCGCCGTCGGGAACGCGTTCGACCTTGATCACGTCGGCGCCCATGTCGGCGAGCATGCGGCCGCAGACCGGGCCGGCCATGATGTGGCCGAGCTCGATGACCTTGATGCCTTCCAGGGGAGCGAAGCCTGTCTCGCTCATAAGCTTCATCAATCGCCCTCGAAATCCGGATCCCTCTTGTCGAGAAAGGCGCGATAGCCACGGCGGAAATCCTCCGTGCCGAAGGCTTCATAGCTTTCGCGAACCTCCTCGTCGCTCAGCGCTACCGGGTCGACGAGGCGGCGGATGAATTTCTTGTGCCAGCGATTCACGAGCGGGGCGCCTTCCCCCACGCGGGTGGCGAGATCGTAGGCTTCCTGCTCCACTCGATCGTCGGCAACGACGCGGTTCACCAGCCCCATGTCGGCGGCACGTTCGGCCCCGAACAGCTCGCCGGAAAAGAGGATCTCCTTCGCCACCGGCGCGGTGACGACCGACAAGAGAGCGCGGAGCTCGGCGTAGGCCATCGTCAAGCCCAGCCGATTGACCGGAATGCCGAAGCGGCTCGACTCGCTGCAGATCCTGATGTCGCAGGCGCAGGCGATCTCCAGCCCGCCGCCGACGCATGCTCCTTCGATCAGCGCGATCGTCGGGTGCAGCCCCTCGATGATCGTGCCCATCGCCACCTCGACGATGTTGCCGTACACGGCGGCCTGCTCGACGTTGCTGCGCTGGGTGGCGAACTCCGAGATATCAGCACCGGCCGAGAACGCTTTGCCGCCAGCGCCCCGCACCACGATGCAGCGCACCGACTCGAGCCTGTTGAGCCCGGCAAAGGCGTTGGCCAAGTCCTGCCAGGCGGCGCGGTTCAGGGCGTTGAGCTTGTCGGGTCGGTTGAGCGTGACGGTGTAGATATCGCCGTCGTGGGCGACGAGAATCGGATCGAAATCGGCCATCAGCGATAGAACAAGTTCACCAGGCTCATCGGGATGGCCGGAGCGTACGTCACCAACAGAAGCACCGCCAGCAACACGGCGATGAACCTGACGTTGACCTTGCTGACCTCCCAGATGTCGGCCTTGGCGACCGAGCAGGCGGTGACCAGGACGCTGGCGACCGGGGGCGTTTGC
>JADFNY010000252.1 GCA_022563115.1 Acidobacteriota bacterium
TGAAGGCAGCCGGAAAGACCGCGTTTCCTTCGAACTCCTCGTTCCCCGAGCCCACCGTGTACACCGGAGCCGGAAGCACCGGGGTGCCAAGCTCGTTGCTCAAGAACGGTTCCAGGTACTCCTTCATATGCGTGTCCATGGTCAGCTTCATGAAGTCGGCGTAGCTGCCTTTGGTCGCCAACAGCTTCATCAACCCAAGCTTGGCGAAGCCCGGGGCCAGGCTCGGGATGACGAGGAGCCGTCGTCCGGTAAAGCGATTGCGCTGAAACTTCGCGGTGGCGTAGACGCGTTGCATCACTAGCTTGTTCGCCAGGGCGTAGGGGATGCCCAGAAACCCGCCGGATTCGATCACCTGTTGCTGGCTCGATGCGTGATGGTAGTGGAAGATCGCGTCGAAGTTTGCGCTGCGCCGGAATCTGTCGATGCGGTACTCGTCCGACGGGCTCAGCAGCACCTCTTCGCCGACGAGGTACGGTGGCTGGCCGAAAGCGTTGGCGAAGTTGTTGATTGCATCCTTGATCGCCACGTCCATGGCATCGAATTCGAAGCCGAAGCCGGGCCCGAGGCCCCAGGAATGGGTTCCGAAGATGAACATCACCGGTCGGCCATCGAGCATGAAGAGGCGCGCCGGGGTGGTGTCGCGGATCTCCGCCATGAAGCGTCCCATGTGGCCGAAGTCCCCGACCAGGCGGCCACGCACGTCCGTCGATACGAAATCTATGCGCTCGGTACCCGGCAGGCTGATCGTACTCTCGTAGAGCAGCGCCACATGGCGGGTGGCGAGGTGGGGGGCTTTGAGGTATCCGGCTCGATAGTTGTTCTCCAACCGTGGGTTGACGATCGGGGTGATCCAACTGAGGGCATCCACCGTGATACCGAACTCATTCTTCAGCTCGTTGAACTGGCCCTCGACGACGGGGTCCCAGGAAGCGTAGTTGCCGGTGAGGAATTGCGCCGTCGGTAAGAGCGGTGGGCGCCCCGGCTGGTCGTACCAGCCGTAGTGCCAGGCGACCGTGATCGGTCGTCGGTCCGGGAACTGCCCGATGCCCTGGAGCAGCGGCACGTTGAACTCCACCGAGCTGATGTCCAACTGGTCGACGGAGCCGCGCCCGAAGACGTCGGCGCGGAAGTCATAGCCCGGAGCCGGGGTCAGATTGAACCCGCGTCGCGAGTGCAGCGCGGCACGGATGATCTGGGCATCCGCGGGCCCGACCTGACCGTTGCCGCTGACGTCGACGCGGTATGGCGGCAGCAAGATGCCGCCGGATTGAGGGGTTGCTGCGCTTTCGGCTGCGATGCCATCCAGCGCCGCGCCGGCGACCGGTGCGGCTAACGCTGTGCCGAGAGCCGCGCACCCCCCTGCCCGGAGAAACTCTCTTCTCGAGGTCGTATGGGTAGTAGCGTGGGACTCGCGTTCGTCTTTGTCTGGTCGGGTAGGGGACATGGCGCTCATTGAAGAAGGCCCGGGGGGCTCCCTGGCGGGAGTCTGCCCGCCGGCGACCGTCTTGATACATTCAACGTGTGCGGGCGTTGCGTCGCCCGACGATCCCTAGCTCCAACGAAGCTCGGCGCAAGCCGGCAAGCGGTGGCCTCTAGTACTTCTTCGACCAGGGGTACTTGGCGCTCTTGCGGGTCTGGGGCTGGTAGTGCGACAGCGTCTTGATGTAGCCGAACTCCTTGGGGAACGAGAGCTCGTAGGTGTCCGGGTTGACGCCGTCGTCGAGGCAGACCTTTTTGGCCTGCCAGCCGGCGCGGGTCATGAGAAGCCCGGCGCTTTCGGGCTCATTCTCCGGCGCCCGGGTGCATACAAGCGGCCCTTTCAGAACGCCCGCGGGTTCCAAGTAGTACTGGAAGTCGGTCCCCTCGAACTCGCCGTCGAAGACCGCGTCCCAAAAGGCCGGCATACCGATGGCGATCGCCTTGCACGAGTCGGGGTCGAAGACGGGCTCGGGTTTCGGCTCCGGCTCCTCGGCGGCCGGCTTGGCCGCAGCTTCGGAAGCCTCGGCGGCCGGCTTGGCCGGCGCTTCGGGAGCCTCGGTGGTCTCCTTCGCGGCGGGAGCCTCGGGCGCAGCAGCCGGGGCTGCTTCCTTTGCGCCGGCGGCTGGGCTTTCCTCGATCGCGGTGGCGTTTGTGGGGGTGTCGTCAGCCGTCATGTCGGGGTCTCGCGGTATCTCGATAAACGAAATCGGCCGCGGGTGGATTGTCCTTTCTAACCGGCGACTCGGGAAGGTAGCATAGCATTTGACACTCTGCCGAGGCACATTCGTGCGGCCGCTCGATGGCGGTTCGGGAAGTCGCCTCGCCTTGTTGACACCCGGCTACCGAGGCACCAACATCGGGCGGCGCGGGGGAGCCTAATATTTTAGACTGAGAGATTGGCCCGTAGGGGCCCGGCACACACCCGAGATCGTTCATGACCGTGGATTCGGATACCGCCTGGGACATCGACTACGGTTGCTATACCGACGTCGGCCGCGTCCGCCAGCGTAACGAGGACGCCGCAAAGGTAAGTCCCGACATCTTCTTGTACGCCGTCGCCGACGGCATGGGCGGCCACCGCGCCGGCGACCGGGCCAGCCGGATCGCGGTTCAGACGCTGCACGACTACCTGGCGAATGCCGATTCCGGCGACGAGTCCGCCGAAGACACCGTGCGGGCGGCGTTCCAGAAGGCGAACCGCAGCATCATCGAGGACGCGTCCGGGCGCCCCGACCGCATGGGCATGGGAACCACGTTGACAGCCCTGATCGTCAACGACGGCGGATATCTCATCGGCCATGTCGGCGACTCCCGGGCGCTGCGCGTCAGGGACGGATCGATCGAGCAGTTGACCGAAGACCACTCGATCGTCGCCGACCAAGTGCGCGAGGGCTGCATGACCGAGGAGGAGGCCCAGAACCACCCGATGCGGCACGTGCTGAGCCGCTGCATGGGCTGCGAGCCCGACCCGGAGGTCGATGTACTGACCGGAGAGGTCCAGGACGGCGACGTGTTCGTTCTGGGATCCGACGGGTTGACGGGGGCTCTCGGTGTCGAGCTCATGGCTGAGACCATCATGGCGGCGTCCGACGCCGCCACGGCCAGCAAGGATTTGGTGGAGCTGGCGCGCGAAAAGGACGGCAGCGACAACATCACAGCGGTGGTCGTTCGCTGCACGGCGAGTCCCGCGCCCAGCTAACGGGGTCCCCTTCCCGTAGCTAGCACAGAGCTATGAGCCTCCCGAAGCAGTTCGGACGCTACCAAGTCTTGGACGTCCTCGGCCAGGGCGCGATGGGGCTCGTCTACAGAGCTGTCGATCCCGTCATCGAGCGGGACGTCGCCATCAAGGTGATCCAGGCCGATCCCGGCCTCGGTGAGGCGGAGCTCGAGCGCATGCAGGCGCGCTTCCAGCAGGAGTTTCGCTCCGCCGGCGCCCTCTCGCATTCCAACATCGTCACGATCTTCGATGTCGGCAAGGAAGGCGACCTCTACTACATCGCCATGGAGTACGTGGAGGGTCTCAGCCTCGACACGGTGCTCGGGCAGAAGGGCGTCCTGTCGTTCAAGGAGGTCAGCGATCTGGCCTGTGAGCTGGCGAGCGGCCTGGACTACGCCCATGGGCAGGGGGTCCTGCACCGTGACATCAAGCCGGCCAACGTTCTGATCACCAGCGCGGGGCGCTTCAAGATCACCGACTTCGGCCTCGCCAAGCTCGAGGCGACCACACTGACTCGCACCGGCGCCGATCGTACCGGGCCCGCATCGTTTCCAGTTCGTCTGGGGGGATGTAACCAGGTCTTCGGAAGCCGATATCGATCGCGATGGCATGACCATCGTCGGGAGACGCGAGCAATAACAGCACGTGTTAGCGGTCTGGAGTGACGTCGTGAGCTATTCATCCACAGCGGCACGCCTTCTGATCGTCTGCCTGATAACGGTCGTAGGACTCGCCGGTAGTTCGGTCGCCGACAGCGGGGCGGTGACCCCACCCAGGCAAGGCGCCGAGGAGCGCTACGCCGCCGCCGAGGCGGCGCTCGCCGGTGGAGACTCCGAGGGCGCCCTGCACATCTTCACCGCGATCGTCGATGACTTCCCGAGGTCGAGGTACCCGTCGTTTTCCTGGCGTGCCGCCGCCAACGTGCGCGCTGGGCAGATCGAGCTCGAACTGGATCGTGTCGAGGCCGGCGCGGCGCGCTTCGTCGCGGTGATCGACGGCGAGCCACCCTCGGAGTGGACGGCAAGGGCCCGGTTCGGTCTGGCAACGACCCTGCTGTGGAGCCGCGAGTGGCGGGCCGCCTCGCGCCTGCTGCAAGCCGTCGTTGATGCTTCCGCAAGCGACGGCCCGGAGGCTGACCTCATTGCCGGCCGCGCCGCCGAGGCGCGGCTCACCCTTCTGCACCGCGTATGGTTGCGCGCCGCGGCCGGGGAGCAGCCCTGGCAGCGGGCCGGGCGTCTCCCGGTCGACGTCGCGTTCGATCGCCCCATAGGCATCGCCGCCGGGTTCGACAGCGTCCTGGTGACCGACGAAGGGGATGATTTGGCGATCTTCATCGATGCCTTGGGCACCACCGCTTCGTTCCGCGTCGCCGACCCGCGACGTCCGTGGTGGGGGCCGTCCGGGGACGGCTTTGTCGCCGCGCGATCGGTGGTGAGTGCTCCGGTGCGGGTCGAGTCGTTCCAGTTTGTTTATCCGGACGGATCGCGGCAGCGACCGCTCGAAGACATCCGCGCCGGCGTGAGCACGCCGGACGGCGGCTGGTTTTTGCTCGACAATCGGTTCAAGCGCGTGATGCGGTTCGGACCGGATGGCGGGTTGGTTCGCATCCTCGATACCGGTGCCGATGGCGAACCCGTCGACCTGGCGCGTGGCCCGCGCGGTCGTGTATTCGTCATCGAGAAGCGCCGCCGCGGCGTCGTGGTGTTCGACGCCGACGGCGTGCTGTTAGGTGGGTTTGCCATCGACGGCTGGCGGCGGCCGTACGCGGTGGCGGTCGATGCGATCGGCCACGTCTACGTGCTCGACCGTGATCTCAAACGGGTCGACGTGTTCGACCCGGACGGCGGCATCCTGTGGACCCTCGGTCCGGTGCTGCCGAGCGGCGTGGAGCTTCGTGACCCGCGCGACCTGGCGGTCGACGATACGGGCCGCATCCTGATCGCGGATCGAGGCCTCAGAGCGGTGGTGGTGATCGAATGAGAGCCTTCGGTGCGGATGGATGGAGGTTGGCGAGCGTTGTGGGTCGGGTCGCCGGCGCGATCGTCCTGGCGTCCGTTTTGGCGGCCGCGGCGCCGGCGGAGGCCCAGCAGGTGGACGAGCGCATGCGCTCGACCTTCGCGCGCGCCGAGATGCTTTATCGGACCGCCGAGCCCGATCAGGCCGTCGAGCCGCTCACGGTCGTCATCGAGGCGTTGCTGCCTTCTGCGACCGGCGGCGAAATTGACGGCGAAGCTCAGGCGCTGCTTGTCCGCAGCCTCGCCTATCGGGCCGACGCGCTGATCTTCGCCGGCGAGCGCGACGCCGCCGACGCCGACCTCGAGCAGTTGTTGACGCTGTATCCACGCGTCTCGATCGAAGGATTCCGGCTGTCGGACGTCGGAGCGCGTCGATTTCGGCGGGCCGAGGCTCGATTGGTGGGAACACTGACGTTTTCGGCGGTACCGTTAAACGCCCGCATCCGCGTCGACGGCGAGCCGCTGCCGGAGGGCACGACTACCTACGACCTGCTCGCCGGTACCCACTTCATCGAAGCGTCGATCCCCGGCTTCACCCGCCAGGTCCAGGAGGCCGAGGTTCGGGCCGACCGGGCCATCGAGGTCGAGATCCTGCTCGAGCGGATCTCGGCGGTGCTGAGGCTGATGACGCGGCCCGCCGGCCCGACCGTCATGATCGACGGCGAGGTCGTCGGCCAAACATCCG
>JADFNY010000253.1 GCA_022563115.1 Acidobacteriota bacterium
GACCTGCACCTGCTCGCCTCGACCGGCCGCGTTCAGAGCCAAGATCCACTCCTTGTACCAAACGGGCCTGGCACCGGCGCGACGGGTCTTCTGCAAAAGGCCCAAAGCTCTTGCCACGTTACCACTACGGCGCTCCACGTTGGCGAGGCCCAGGAGCGAGCCGGAATCTTCTGGATCGAGGTCAAGCGCCGCTTCGTACTCGGCACGAGCACGCTCTAGATCATTCCACTCGGTTCGGTTTTGGTAGCCGCGGTATCGTCGCTTGCCGACCTCCGACAACAGCCTGAAGCGCGTCAAGTACTCGCTTCCAGCCGGATCCCCCTGTTGGATCAATAGGTTCCCCAGCAGGAAATGCGCCTGTGGATATTGGGGATGATCCCGCACCAGGGCACGGGCGACAGCAACGGCCTCTACGTGCCGACCGAGCTTCGCCAAAATCTCGACTCTCAAGCCGGCCGCCTGCACCCCGTATCTGAATTCGGGAGCCTCCGATGACGGCCCGGCGGACGGATCGGACGACGGACCGACAGGCTCGGAGCCATCGGCCGCAAGGTCCTGGAGGTAGGCCAACGCATCCTCGACGTCCGCCAGCGCAGCCACCAGTTCGCCCTCCGAGAACCGCAACCTGGCACGTTGCCATTTGGCGTGGGGATGCTGAGGATCCATCTCGAGGACGGCGGCGATCGCTTGCTCGATGGCTTCGGCATCTCCCATACCAACGACTCGGAGCATCATCGCGCTCCGTTCAGGTAGAGAATCGGGGCTCAGCTCCACCGCTTTACGCGTCGATTCCAACGCCCGCAGGCCCTGGCTGAGCAGGGTCTGAGCCGCGGCCAACCGCATCCACAGTGCGGGGTTCCTGGGCTGCAATTGCACCGCTTGTTCGAGCCACGCGCCAGCTTCTTCGCCATTCCCCTCCTCGAGCCCGATAGCTCCGAGCCGCACGAAAGGTGCGACCCAGTCCGGTGCATCTCGAGTCAACGCGGCGAAGCGCGCCTTGGCTCCTTCGAGCCGACCGAGGCGATAGCAGAGCTCGGCACGATGGAAAGACACCGGGGCGTAGCCTGGCATCGCTGCTTGCGCTGCGATGAGCGCGTCCTGGGCCGCTTCGAACTTCCGCGCCTCCAAATGGACCTGTCCGAGCAAAAACTGGATCCGGCCCGTATCACTCTCGCCTTTCAACGCCTCTTCCAATTGCATCACTGCAGCATCCAGCTTCCCGGTGAGAAAAAACGCCAGGCCGAGGTGATAGCGTGCCGAGGCGTTCTCCGGATCGAGGGCGACCGCGGCCTCGAGCTCCGCGACTGCGGCGGCGACTGCCCTGGCCTCCAGCAATTCAACGCCGCGGCGAAAACGCTCAGCCGCGGCTCCCGGATCCTGAAACACGATCAGCAGCAGCCACGGCGCAAGAAAGATCGACACACGCTCCCGCCGACGGCCCTGGATCATGGGTTCCTCCTGGCGATGACGCCGCGTCCCTCGTGCAGCACGAGCCAGCCGGGCGGCTCGTTTTCCAACAACATCGAGGAACCGCCAGGCCAATCTATTTCGATGCGATCAGCCCGCCCACCGGGCAGGAAGATCAGCAGCCGCGGGTCGTTGCTGCCGAGATACCCGTCGCTGTGACGTAACTCGAACGACTGCCGCACTCCGGCCCCTTCCACGACCACTCGGGCCCCGTAACCGCTGCGATTCCCGTCCCGTCCCACCAAGGTCAATCGCAACGACGGCCAACGCATGAGGCCCTCGTTCGCTAACAGAGTCGGTGCGCCGTTGAGGTTGGTCACCAGGAGATCGAAGTCTCCGTCATTGTCGTAGTCAGCCAGGGCGGCGCTGCGAGATACGTCGAGCAGTTCCATGCCCGGTCCTCCTCCGCCTGCCTGGCGCGCTTCGATGAAACGAGGTAGCCCGGTCTCGGTAAGTTGATTGAGGAACAAGAGATCATGCTGCTTGTAGGTCTCGACATCGGCGTCATCGACCTGGGGGTAGATGTTGCCGTTGGCAATGTAGAGGTCCTGGTCGGCGTCGCCATCGACATCGAAGAAGATGGCGGCCCACCCCATATAGGGAACCGTGGGAGCCCCCAGACCAGAGGGCTCGGTAACGTCCTCGAAACCGCAATCGCCCCTGTTGCGATAGAGGGTATTGTTATCAAACTGGAAGTTCGTCACGAATAGATCGAAGTCGCCATCGCCATCGTAGTCACCGGCGGTCACCCCCATGCCCGCCTGCGCCAGGCCACTACCGCTGAACCCGGCGCCGCTCAAGAGAGACCAATCCTGCGGAAGACCGGCCGGTCCATGGCGGTAGAGCAAGTTCATTGTCGTGTCAGTGGCCACATAGATATCGGGGCGCCGATCGCCATCACAATCGGTGGCGACAAGGGCAAAGCCGTAGGTTGCTTGCGGATCAATCTCCGTCGCAGGCCAAGCTTCGAACGTGCCGTCTCCCTGGTTGCGGTAGAAGACGTCGCGCTCGCCCACCAGGCCCCTTGGCCCGCACATTGTCCTTGCCCCGGTAAACTCGTACCTGCACACTAGGTCGTCCAAGCTCACATTCGCTTGCGGCTCGAGGGTGACGTAGTTGGCAACGTACAGGTCCAGATTGCCGTCTGCGTCCCAGTCGGTGAATACAGCGCTGGTGCCCCATCGGGAATCCTCAACGCCGGCGATCCATGGCGTGAAGGTGCCGTCACCGTTGTTGCGATACAGACGGTTCTGCCCGATCGCGGTGACGTAGATGTCGACGAAGCCGTCGTTGTCGACGTCGCCGGCAGCCAGTCCGTTGCCCCAGACTTTGTCGCCGGCGCCGGCAGCTCCCGGCACCTCCTCGAACAGTCCCCGATTGTTGCGGAAGAGACGATGACCGTCTTGCGGGGAGCTGCTCGGCGCTGTCGTCTCGGACCTGGTACGACCACTAGCTGGCGACAGGGATGATCTCGTCAGATGGGCTGCCGTCGCCTCAGCAGGATGGTCGGCCGGTCCCTCGAGGCCGTTGACGAGAAAGAGGTCCATCCACCCGTCGACGTCGTAGTCGAGCCAGGCCGCCCCCGACCCGCCCATTTCCGAAATGTACCTCTTGTCCGGCCCCCCATAGACGTGTTGAAAACGGATCCCGGCCTCCTCGCCCCGAGCGACGAGCTGCGAAGTCGCGACGGAGGGCGAAGTGAAAGCAGCTACCAGGGCTGCGGTGACGGCAAAAGGAGCCGTCGCTCTCGTTGGTGACGTAGGGGCGATGGTCTGATGCACGACGTCGAATCAAGTGGTTATCGGTTCGCCCAAATACACAATGGAACCATGTCAACCTATCCGCTCAGGAGCCCCGATTCAACGGCGCAGCGAGGCCGGGTGAATTTCGGACCGAATGGTCAAACTGGCGGTATCATTGCAAAGATCGATTCCCTCGCGGATCGCGCGTATTCGAAAGGCTTTGACACCTTGCGGTTGTGTGCGCCAACTATCATCGGGTCGGGCGTGCTTGCCATCGTCTCGCTGCTGCCGTTGACCGGTTGCTCGACCCAGCAAGACTTCGCGTCGCTGCGTGGAGATGGCGAGTACAACGTCCTGCTGATCACCCTCGACACGATTCGAGCCGACCGCCTCGGAGCCTACGGCTTCGAAGGAATCGACACACCGATCATCGATTCCCTCGCCGCTCGCGGCGTCACCTTCACCCGGGCCTACGCTCCGACTCCTCTGACGCTGCCCTCGCACGCGTCGATTTTCTCCGGCACGTTTCCGCCCTATCACGGGGTCCGCGACAACGGTGGATTCATCGTGCCCGACGAGCTCACCATGCTCGCCGAGATTTTTGCCGCGCACGGCTACGACACGGCGGCGTTCATCGCCGCCTTCGTCCTCGACTCGAGATGGGGGCTCGATCAGGGGTTCGACACCTACGTCGACGACTTCGACGTCAGCGGACAACGTTTCATCTCGATGGGCGCGGTCCAGCGGCCCGCCAACGAGGTGGTCGACGCAGCGCTGGAGTGGTTGGGACGAGAGCGGCGCGCACCGTTTTTTCTGTGGGTCCACCTCTACGATCCGCACACGCCTTACGAAGCTCCGGAGCCCTACAAGAGCCGCTACCCACGGGCGCCCTATCTGGCTGAGATCGCCTTCACCGATAGCCAAGTGGGACGGTTGCTGGACGGCCTCGAGGTGAACGGCGCGAAAGAGGAGACCTTCGTCGTGTTGGCGGGAGACCACGGCGAAAGCCTGGGTGAGCACGGTGAGGTGCAGCACGGCTTTTTCATCTACGAAGCGGCGACGCACGTGCCGCTGATCGTCTCCACGCCCTTCGAGCAGTTCCACGGGATCGAGCGCCCGGAGGTCGTGTCTTTGGTCGACGTGATGCCCACGATCCTGGAGATGAGCGGCGTCGAGATTCCGGCCGCCGTGCAAGGGCAGAGCCTCGTGCCGCTGTTTCAATCGGGCGGCGGGACGCAGAACCGCTTCGTCTACTCGGAGACCTTCTACGCCCGCTTCCACTACGGTTGGAGCGAGCTTACCGCCATCCAGGACGAGCGTTACAAGCTGATCATGTCGCCCGACCCGGAACTGTACGACCTTGCCGAAGACCCGGGCGAGACGACCAACTTGGTGAGCCGCGAGCGCGAGCTCTTCGAACGACTCGAAGCGGTGGCCGGCGAGCTCATTCGCGAGATCAGCGAGAACGGTGGCGGGGCGGAATTCATGGCGGTAGATGAAGAGACCATGGCGAGGCTGGCCAGCCTCGGCTACCTCGGCAGCTTCTCGATGAGCGCCGACGACCCGGGGGAGAAGCTGGCGAGCCCGAGGGGAAAGATCGGCATCTACAACAAATCGATCCGCGCCCGTTGGCTGATGCAAACCGAGCGATACGACGAAGCGGAGCTGCTGCTGCAAGAGATCGTCAGCGAAGATCCGGGGGTCCTCACGGCTTATCAGACGCTGGGGCAGCTATACACGCTGCAGGAGCGCTTCGCGGATGCGGTCGACATATACAAGCAGGCGATACCGCTGAAGCCGGAGGATGCTCACGCCTACATCAATCTGGCAGAAGCGCAGCTGGAGCTCGGGCTGGTGGAAGAGGCCGAGAAGACGGCGCTCGATTCGTTCGATTTCATCGACCCGAATGCGCACATTCTCTACTTGCTCGGGAACATCCGCCGCATGCAGAGCCGATATCGGGAGGCGATCCCGTACTACGAGCAGTGCCTTGCCCTCAATCCCGAATTCGCCGCGTCGTATTCGGGGTTGGCGGGTGCGTACTTAGAACTGGAAGACCTGCAGGCGGCTGAGGACAACGCCCGCAAGGCGCTGGCTATGAACGACTCGCTCCCCAGCATGCACTTCACGCTGGCTCGCATCCACGCAGAGAGAGGTGAGCCACAGCAGGCGGTGGCGGAATACCTACGGGAGATCGAGATCTTCCCCGATGACGTCGGGACACACTTCAATCTCGCCATGATCTATCGGGGGGTCGGGCAGAGCGTCGCAGAAGAGCGGCACCTGACGCGCGTCCTCGAGATCGACCCGGAAAATCCCCGCGGCCTCCTTTTCATGGCGCGGATGTACATGAACCGCGGCGAGAACTTCGCTCGCGCCGTCGAGATGGTGATGGCCGCGGTTGCTGAACCGCTCGAGACGCAGGATCTTGTGCTCGGCTATTTTCTGCTCGCCGATCTCCACGGTCGGCTGGGCGACCCGGTCAAGGCGCGCGAGTACGCGCTCAAGGCTCAGAGCTTGATACAGCGCTAGCCCGCATCTGCGGGCAACGAGGCCGGGTGAATTTCGGACCGAATGTTAAACTGGCGGTCTTATTGCAAAGATCGATTCCCGCGCGGATCGCGCGTATTCGAAAGGCTTTGACACCTTGCGGTTGTCTGCGCCAACTATCATCGGGTCGGGCGCG
>JADFNY010000254.1 GCA_022563115.1 Acidobacteriota bacterium
GCCTCTGCGGCGCTGGAGACGCGCTCGATCGGCGGCTCGCGCCCCTGCCCGTCGCGCAGCTCCCATGTACGCAGCCACACGATCGGCCGCCCGGCGGTGAGACCGAAGGCGATCTCGGACAGCGTGCCGTAGTGCCCGTCGACGGCGATCAGCGCGTTCGCCGTGCGCGCGATGATGGTATTGCGAGCGAAGCCGAGGCCGGTAATGACGGGGATGTCGACGAACTCGTTGGCGTCCGAGAGGTCGTCTCCGGGCAGGATGCCGACGGTGAGCCCGCCGCCGTCCTTGGCCCCACGGCAGGCCTCGCGCATCACGCCGCCGCGGCCGCCGCACACCAGCACATGGCCGCGCGAGGCGATCTCGCGCCCCACCGCGTACGCCAGCGCCAGCGAGTCGTCGTCCGCCTCCTTGCCGCCGATGACGCCGATCAGCACGCACGCATTATAGCCTCGCCGACGCCAATGACCACAATGGCGACGAGGCCGCCAGTCGCCGCTTGGCCGCGACTAGGATGCATCTAGCTCACGAAGTGACGAGGGTAAGTCACTGGCTCGTGCTGGTACGCTGTGGTACGGACTCACATAAGTGCGCCGGGGCCATCAAGATGGCGGACCTTACCTACGTCGAAAAAAGAAAGTTGGAACAACTCTTCGAAATGGCGGGTGGATACGTCCTCGATTTCTCGAATCGCACCTTCGAGGATTTTGTTTTCCATAGCGTCCGAATCAACATCTACCAGGCGCGCTACGGTGCTTACGGCAACTCGAAAGCTAATAGGCTGCGGACGTTTTGGCGACTCGAACCAAACCACGTGGTCGGGAAGTTGATAGCTGACCTGGTGAACCTCTGCTGGGCAGAGTTTTCTCACGATCACTCAGAAGAACCCCGCGACGAGTGTTCGGCGATTGCGCAACGGCTCATACGGGGGGCGACACTACAAGATGCTAGCGCCATCTCTCCCAACGCCGAGGGTCGCGACTTCGAACTGCTGGCGAGAGAAGTCCGCGACAGCATTGACAAAAACGAGCCGGAAATCGGCTTGGATCGCCTCCACGCCTTCGTCGTGAAATACATACGGGTGCTCTGCGAAAAGCGAGGCATCAGGGTTGGCCGTGACGTGCCACTGCACGGCGCGTTTGGAATGTACGTCAAGGCCATAGAGGAAGAGGGGCTGGTCGAATCAGACATGGCGGTGCGCATTCTGAAGTCGAGCGTCTCGGCAATGGAAGCGTCGAACTGGGCTCGCAACGACCGCAGCCTCGGGCATCCCAACCCTGTCCTCGGTCGCGCCGAGTGCCTTCTGATCTTCAACAACGTCGCCAGCACAATTCGGTTCATCGAGCACATTGAGGGAGCAGTCTCGACACCCTCCGATGAAGACGATCAGGGAGGCGACGCGGTGACGGACGATGGTCTTCCCTTCTAGACGAGCTGCCGTATGCCGGCCGATTCAGATTTCCAGGTTCCAGGGGTAGCGCAGGTAGGCGAGCTCGAAGCCCTGGCGCTGCAGGTTGCGGAAGGACACCAGCGGCATGCGGGGGAGTGGTGGTGCGGTCTCGCTGGTGAAGAGCTCGCAGCCGAGGCGGCGACCATCGGCGATGCGCCGGCGGATCATCGCCGCCTGCGCCCCCCGGCGGCGCCAGCGTTTGAGGGTAACGCCGTCGACGAAGTGCCCGACCTTGACGGCACGGTTGCCGGCGCCCACGGTGCCAATGAAGAGCGTCGCGGCAGCCACCGGCTCGTCGTCGATCCATCCCAGGTAGTGGCGCCACCCCGGCGCTGCCACGCGGGCTTCGTACCACGCTCGCCGGAAACCGAAGACACGCCAGACCTCGGAAACGACGTCCACCCACGCCGATGCGTCGGAAGGACGCACCCGCCGCACGCTGATGTGCGCGGTCTCGTTCACGCCGCGTCCCCGATCGATGTGCGGCGGCGGAAGGGGCGACCCATCGCGCCAGAGCTTCGCGTTCGGGTACCCACGGATGAAGCCTCGGCTCTCGAGAAGGCGGGGCAAACCCCGCGGTCGCATGCCGTCGCCGAGCGGCACCGAGATCTTCTTCACCCGGTGTTGGCGAGCCATGTCGATAAACCGATCGACCTGCCGCTCGGTTGCCGGCGACGCTTGCCCCAGCGCAGCGAGCTTGTTGTACATCGTGTTCTTGCTCTTGCGGGTCAGGATCACCGCGGCCGACCCCATACGCTCGGCCGCTAAACCGAGCCGCGCAGCCTCATGCGGCGGCGCGCACAGGTGCTGGGAGTAGGCGGATTCGGCTTCGATGATCTCGATTGCCCGGCAGGCCGCGACCGAGGGGCGAACGGCTGCGGCGCGCAAGGAATCGCTCATGCCGAGAAGATACCCGCTGATGGGCCACGGCCTCCGCTGCGCCCCCGGTCAGCGTCCCGGGTCGGGCCGCGACGGTTCATGCCGGACCTTCTTCTTGGGTGCTGGCCTGAGGCGCATTATATTGGCGCTTGCCGCGATGAGTTTCACCCTTTCCCCTGAGCGGAGCAGAGTCCGTCATGCGAGTACATCCAACGACCGGCATCTCCTTGCTGGCCCTTGCCGCTACCGTTTTGATCTCCCCTCCGCCTTCCTTTGCCGCATCGCAGTTGCAGGTGCCCTCCGCCCGGCCGATCGTCCGCCAGGCGCTCGACTACCTCCGCGACAGCGAGGAGCAGACCATCGGCGACCAGATCGCCCTGTGCGAGGTTCCGGCGCCGCCGTTCGGCGAGGTAGCTCGCGGCGAGGCGTACCGCGAGCGGTTCGAGGCGATCGGACTGGCCGATGTCCGCATCGACGGGGAGGGCAACGTCCTCGGGAAGATCGGCTCGGGTGAGCCGCTAGTGGTCCTCTCGGCCCACCTCGACACCGTGTTTCCGGCGGCGACAGACGTCACCGTGCGACGTGACGGGTCGTTGCTGATCGGCCCCGGCATTGGCGACGATTGCCGTGGTTTGGCGGTGGTGCTGGCGGTGGCGCGGGCGATGCGGGGCCTGGAGATCGAGCCGCTCGGAACGATCGTCTTCGTCGGCACGGTCGGCGAGGAGGGCCCGGGAGACCTGCGTGGCGTCAAGCGGTTGTTCTTCGAGACCCTCGCCGGGCAGGTCGACTACTTCATTTCCGTCGACGGCGCCGGCCGCAGCATCACCCATGCCGCGGTCGGCAGCAATCGCTACGAGGTGACCTTCAGCGGCCCCGGCGGGCACAGCTACGGCGCCTTCGGCATGCCTAACCCGATCCACGCGCTCGGCAGGGCGATCGCCAAGATCGCCGAGTTTCCGTCGCTCTCGGACCCCAAGACGACGTTCAGCGTCGGCATCGTAGAGGGTGGGACATCGGTGAACTCGATCGCCTTCGAGACCACGATGACCGTCGACCTGCGCTCCGAAAACCCGAGGGTGCTCGCCGAGCTCGACACGCTGTTCCGCGCCGCCATGAACGAGGCGCAGGCAGAGGAAATCGCGCGTTGGGGCAGCGCCGTCGATCTGCGGGTCGACATCGTGAGCATCGGTGTGCGGCCGGCAAGCGATCAGTCGATTTCGGCGCCGATCGTTCGGGCTGCCCTGGCGGCGGCCGAGGAGCTCGGCTTCGAGGCCCCGACGGGCGCTTCCAGCACCGATTCGAACCTGCCGATGAGTTTGGGTATTCCCGCGGTGACGATCGACGGTGGCGGCACCGGCAGCGGGTCGCATTCGCTCGACGAGAGGTTCGATACCACGGACAGCCACCTGGGTACCCAGTGGGCCCTGCTGCTTGCTTTAACGCTTGCCGGAATCGGTGTACCGTGACGACTCTGCGCCACGATCGGCACGCCCTCCCCAAGCCCGTATCAACCGAGGTTTCGTCATGAACAGGTTCTTCCGGACTCTTCCCCGCCAGGCCATCGTCGCGACGCTGGCCCTCGTAATGGCTGTTCCGGTGCTCGCCTATGCGGCCGAGCCGACGGCGCCAACGGGCTCGGCCCAGCGGGCGGTGATCGCGGGCGCGGCGAACCGCGCGACGCCGTTCTCCTCGGTAGCGCCGTACATCGAAGCCACCAGCGCGGCCGCGGTCGAAGCCGTGGCGAGCATGCAGTTTCGCAACATCGGCCCGGCGATCATGGGCGGCCGCGTTGCCGACCTGGCGGTCGTCGACGACAACCCCGCGGTGTTCTACGTCGGCACGGCGAGCGGCGGCGTCTGGAAGACGGTCAACCGCGGCACCTCCTTCGAGCCTGTGTTCGATGACGAATCGACCTCGTCGATCGGTGACGTGACGGTCTCGCAACAGAACCCCAACCTCGTCTGGGTCGGGACCGGTGAGCCCAACAACCGCCAAAGCTCGCCGTACGGCAACGGCGTCTACCGCTCGCTCGACGGCGGCGCCAACTGGCAGCATATGGGCCTCGACGAGACCCGCCACATCGGCCGCATCCAGATCGATCATCGCGACAACAACCGGGTGTTCGTCGCCGCCGTCGGTCACCTCTGGGGTCCCAACGAGGAGCGCGGTGTGTTTCGCACGACCGACGCCGGGCAGACCTGGGAGAAGGTGCTGTTCGTCGACGAAGACACCGGTGTCATCGACCTGGCGATGGACCCGAACGACTCCAACACGCTGTTCGCTGCGGCCTACCAGCGGCGTCGCACGGCGGGCGGCTTCAACGGCGGCGGCCCGGGCAGCGGCATCTACCGGACGATGGACGGCGGTGATACGTGGGAGCGCTTGACCGAAGGCCTGCCTCTGGGCGACCTGGGGCGCATTGGCCTCGACATCTATCGCCGCGACCCTGACATCGTGTTCGCGACCATCGAAGCCGGCGACGGTCGTGGCGGCGTGTATCGCTCGACCGATCGCGGTAACACCTGGGAGCACCTCAGCAGGCAGAACAGCCGGCCGATGTACTACAGCCAGATTCGTGTCGACCCCTCGGATCCCAACCGGGTCTATTCCGGCGGCTCGAGCCTCTATGTCTCGACCGACGGCGGGCGCACCTTCCGCCCCGACGCGGCGGCCGCCGTGCACTCCGATCACCACGCCCTGTGGATCGATCCGAACAACTCCGACAACTTGATGCTCGCCGGTGACGGCGGGATCTCGGTTTCCTTCGATCGTTCGCAGACGTGGCGGCAGCTGCGTAACATCGTGATCTCGCAGTTCTACGAGATTGGCGTCGACATGCGCGAGCCCTACTTCGTCTGCGGCGGCCTGCAGGACAACGGCTCGTGGTGCGGCCCCAGCCGCACGCTCACGACGCTCGGGATCCGCAACCGTGACTGGTACAACATCAGCGGTGGCGACGGGTTCTACGTGCGCATCGACCCGACCGACTCGAGCATCCTGTTCGGCGAGTCGCAGGGCGGCAATATCCACCGCAAGAACCTGATCACCGGCGAGAGCCAGCGCATCCGGCCGTTGCCGCGCGCCCAAGGACAGGGGCAGGACTCGGCCGAGGAGGTCGAGTTTGCCTGGAACTGGAACACGCCGCTGCTGATTTCCGAGCACGACAACCGCCTCATCTATGTCGGCTCGAGTCACCTGATGAAGAGCGCTGATCGTGGCGTCACCTGGGAGGCCGTGAGCCCCGACTTGACTACCGGCGTGGACCGTGACGACCTCGAGATCATGGGCACGCGGGTGGAACGTGGCACGCAACTGTCGGCCAACGACGGCATCAGCACGTACGGCAACCTGACGACGATCTCCGAGTCGCCGATCGACCCGAACGTGCTGTACGTCGGCACCGACGACGGCAACGTTCAGGGGACGCGCGACGCCGGCGTCACCTGGCTGATGCTCAGCGCCGACATGCCCGGCTTGGCGGCGTCCAACACGGTGGCGACCCGGGTCGTGGCTTCACGCTTCGACGCAGGCCGGGTCTACGTCACCTTCGACGGCCACGAGCGCGATGA
>JADFNY010000255.1 GCA_022563115.1 Acidobacteriota bacterium
AGCCCTAGACGCACAAAGTTGGAACCGGATGGCCCAGTGGCTTGAGGAGGTTCAGAAGCTGCGACTTCAAGCCGGCTAGATCTCGAAACAGCAGAAACAGGCCCGAATTCCGCACGATCTGGACGGTCCCACTACTCCCTACCTATCTTGGAACCGGCAAGGAGGATCGCGCTGGCGCGCGGACGGCACGCCATCCTTCGGCTCCTCGAACCAGTTGAGCACGACGCGGACATGGGATGGCAAGCGTTGCGCCGGTGGCAAGGCAAGGAATCGCCGTAGCCCAGATGACCGGGGCCCCTCTCCGGGCTGTAAGTCACTCCAGCTCTGCTGCTAGAGTGTCGCCGGTCGCTCGGGACAGCAGGCGGCCATTGTGGGCGGGCCTTCAAACGCAGCTGATCGGTTATCGATATGAGTGCACGCAAATCTGCCGAGGCGGGGCCGATAGTACAGAGCACTGCCGAGATCGAAGTCAACGGTGTTTCGTACCAGATCGAGTCCGGCCGGAATCGACGCTTGTTGTCGGTCTTGCGCGAGGATCTCGGACTTACGGGCAGCAGGTACGGCTGCGGTGAAGGCGAATGTGGGGCGTGCACGGTCCTGGTCGACGGCGTTCCGAGAAGGTCCTGCATCACTTACCTCAATGCTGTATCGGGGAGAAGCATCGTCACCATCGAGGGGCTGGAGCGCGATGGTGAGCTGCATCCGTTGCAGCAGGCGTTTCTCGACAAGGAAGCCCTCCAATGTGGCTACTGCACGTCGGGGATGATCGTCACCGGCGTCGCGCTCCTCGAAAGGAACCCGAATCCCAGCGAGACAGAGATCATTCGCCACATGCAGGGCAACATCTGCCGATGCGGTACTTACCGACGGATCGTCGCCGCGATCACCGCAGCCGCGGCCAAGGTGGCAGAGGATCAGGCATGAGCGAGAAGGCGCGTCGCGAAGAGCTTCTCGAGCACGAACACGGCCAGCTACCGGATCGTTTGACCTACCGGTTCGGGTTGGACCGTCGAGACTTGTTTCGGGTCCTCGGTGGTGGGGTAGCTGTCGCACTCGTGTCCCGAGGGGCCATTGCCTTTCAGGAATCGGGTGGGGGGCAACAGGGTGCCGACGGTGACATGCCGCAGGACATCGGCTCGTGGCTCCATATCGCCGCGGACGGCACGGTCACCGTGCTCACCGGGAAGGTCGAGGTGGGCCAGAACAGTCGAACTTCGTTGTCGCAAGTAGTCGCCGAGGAGCTGAGGGTCCCCGTAACGGCGGTTCGGATGATCATGGGAGACACCGATCTGACCCCGTTTGATCGGGGGACCTACGGTAGCTTGACGACACCGACTATGGTGCCGCAGCTGCGCCGGGTCGCCGCCACGGCGCGGGGTCTCCTGCTCGATCTCGCCGCTGAGCGCTGGAATACCGACCGTTCGGAACTCACCATCGAGGCAGGTCGCATCACGAGTGAGGCCCGCGGGCAGACGGTTGGAATCGGTGAGTTGGTCGACGGTCGCGAGCTCGTCGGGACGGTCCCATCAGAGGTGGCGCTGACCGACCCCACGAGCTGGACCGCGGCCGGTCAACCGGTCGGCAAGATCGACGGCCGGGAGTTCGTGACCGGAGCCCACGAGTATCCGTCGGATGTGACGCTTCCGGGAATGCTGCACGGCAAAGTGCTGCGTCCTCCGGCGTTCGGGGCAACCCTGGCCTCCGTTGATCTCACAGGCGCTGAGTCGATGCCGGGTGTTACCGCCGTCCGCGACGGTGAATTCGTTGGCGTGGCGGCTCCGACCGAGGAGGAAGCGGCGGACGCGATCGCCGCGGTTCGCGCGGAGTGGACAACCACGCCGCAGCCAGGGGACCGGGAGTTCTTGGATCGCGTCAGGAGCACCGTGGTCGAAGGAAATGCGTCGGGTTTCCCGCGCCGTCCTGCTCGCGAGGAAACCGGCTCGGTCGAACGTGGCCTCGCGGAGGCCGACGAGCTGGTCGAACGAACTTATACGGTTGCCTACGTTGCCCACGCCCCTCTCGAGCCCCGTGTCGCCGTCGCGGCGTGGGATGGCGGCAAATTGACCGCATGGACGGGCACCCAGGTTCCGTTCGGCGTGCGAAACGAGATGGCCGAAGCTTTTCGACTACCTCAGGACCGCGTGCGCGTCATCATGCCGGATACAGGCTCGGGCTACGGGGGAAAGCACACCGGCGAGGCCGCAGTGGAAGCAGCGCGTCTCGCTCGTGCGGCCGGCAAGCCCGTACGGGTCATGTGGACACGCGAGGAGGAGTTCACCTGGGCGTATTTCCGTCCCGGCGGTGTTATTGACGTCGTTGGCGGGGTTAGGGCCGACGGGACCCTGACGGCGTGGGAGTTTCACGCCTACAATTCCGGCCCCGCATCCATGGAAACACTGTACGACGTACCCAACAGGCACATTCAATATCACCCGACGCAACAGCCGCTGCGCCAGGGTCCGTACAGGGGGTTGGCCGCGACCGCGAATCACTTCGCGCGCGAGTCGCACATGGACGAACTGGCCCATGTCGTCGGCATCGATCCGCTGGAGTTTCGCCTCAGGAACCTTTCGGACGATCGCCAAAGGGCGGTGCTGATCGCCGCGGCCGAAGAATTCGGCTGGGATAATCGAGTCACCGCGCCGGGTGTCGGTTGCGGCATCGCGTGCGGGTACGAAAAAGGTTCGTACATCGCGATCTGTGCCGAGGTTTCGGTCAGCGCGAGCACCGGTGAAGTGGGGCTGACGAGGATCGTTGCTGCTTTCGAGTGCGGGGCCATCATCAATCCGGATCAGCTCGAGAACCAAGTCGAGGGGGCCATCGTGATGGGCATCGGCGGAGCGTTGTTCGAGGCTGTGGAGTTCAACGACGGCCGGGTCCTCAATCCCCGATTCTCGCAGTACCGTGTGCCACGCTTTGCCGACGTGCCTGAGATCAAGACGATCCTGATCGATCGCCAGGATCTGCCGCCCGCTGGAGCCGGCGAAACACCGATCGTCGGCATCGCTCCCGCGATCGGCAACGCCATCTTCGAGGCTACCGGTGTACGTCTCCGCTCTCTCCCCATGGTGCCGAATGGGCTGGACTCGACCGGATCGTAAGCGGTTCGTCTCAAGTACTCACGGGGAAAATGGCCCCTAGATGCACAAAGTTGGAACCGGGTTGCGCAGTGGCTTGAAGAGGTTCAGAAGCTGCAACTTCATGCCGGGTAGGGTTCGAACCAGCAGAAACAGGCTGAATCCCGCGCGACCTGGACGCTTCGGCTACTGCCTACCGATCTTGGAACCGGCGGAGAGGGTCGCGCCTATCGTCCCGTCGGCACCCGCTGCTTCAACTCCTCGAACCAGTTGAGGATGACGTTGATACGGGGGGTGGCGGTCGCCGGGTCCGTAATGTCGCTACCAGGGAGAGTCGTTACCAGGAACCTCTGCCCGTCGGCAGTGACATCGAAGTTGGTAAGGCGACGCACACGGATGTCGGAGATTTCGACAGGGTCGGATGCGGAGAACGGCTCCATCGTCACCTCCGCCACTAGGATGCCGGGGGTTCCGTCGGTGGGCCTGTAGTAAATCTCCGTTCCATCCCGTGACCAGCGAGCGACAGCACCGCCACGGCTGCTCGTAGAGACCGAAAAAGTGGAACCACTCGCTACTTCGCGTGCGTACACGCCGAATCCTCCGGTCTCGTTGGAATTAAAGACGAAGAAGCGACCGTCCGGCGAGAATCTGCCCCCGCTTTCATCGGCGGCGGTAGCGACGAGCATTTCCGTCTCCTGTGTGTCGAGAGCCAGTATCCCCACGTCGCGATTCGGGAAGACTCCGCTGTCAAACAGCAGCACCTCACCGTCGTCCGAGATCGACGTCGGCCACACGGGGGCCTCTAGATCTAACACCAGCACGGCCTCGAGACTCCGGTCAGCCCGACGCTTCCAGATGTCGTAGTTGCCACCCCGATCCGACGCGAAGAAAACCCACTCCCCATCGTCCGACCACACCGGGTTTTCGTTGTTGCCTTCGGTGGTCAGCAGCACCTGGCTGCCTGCTCGGTCCACCTCGTAGATCCAGATGTCCCACTCCCCGTCGTCTCCTTGGATTTCGAGCGCGATGAACTGCCCATCCGGGGAGAGGTCCAAGAAGGACGAGTCACGCGGCTCAAACGGCAGCGGCTCGACCGAGCCGTCACGGTCCACCCAGGCGAGCTGGTAGCCGCCGGCGGCACCAGCGCCGGGCACGTATACGAGCCTGCCGTTCTCCGAGAATCCGTAGTGGGCGGCACCGGTAGTGCCGCCTCGCATCCTGATTCCCTCGACCATGGAGGTGGCTCCGGCGGGTGGCTCCATGACACCCGGATCGAAGGCCACGGCAAAGAGCGTCCCGTCCAGCACGTAGACGAGGTGCCCCGTCGGCACCCAGCGGCCCTCGGTGCCTCCCTGGATCAGCTCGACGCGGTCTTCGGTAACCAACGATTGGGCCACGATGCTCGCATCGTTCCAGTTCCCGCCGCTGGTCAGCACCGTGAATAGGAGCCATTCGCCACCCGGAAGAAGCTGCGGGCCGTGCGCCCGCTCGCCGTCTTGCATCTCGATGACGATCTCCGGCGTGCCCCCGGTGCCCGGCACCTGCCAGATTCCGCCGGCTCCCTGCCCGAAGTAGATCATGTCGTTGTCGGCCCAGCTTGCCCCGAAAATTGCGCCGATAGTGTCGATAAGCACGGGTGCGCCCCCGGTGACGGCGACCCGTTTGAGCTGGTCGAAGTTGGCCTGGAAGCCGACCTGCTGGCCGTCGTGCGAAAAGAACGGTGAGCGGGCGTTCTCTGTGCCCGAGATGGGGGTGGGCACAAGATCACCAATCAGCCGCATCCAGAGCTGGTTGTTGGCTACGAAAACGATTCGCGAGCCGTTGGGTGAGATCGCTACGACGCGACGGCCTGAACTGCTGAAATCGACCTGTTCCGGCAGCTCGATCTCGAAGCGCATGGGGGGCTCGGGAACCGAGAGGGTGGCCCACCAGGTTCCGAGGACACCGACGAGAAGCGTAGCGATAACCACAGGGACGCCCACCTTCCACGGAATCCCACGAGGTGTTTCCACGGCGGCCCTGCTTGTCGGGGTCTCTCCGGTGACCAGAATGGCCGTGCCCAACTCCACGTCGGCTCCGAGTGACCGTAAGTCAACAACCAGATCGCCCGCTGTCTGGTAGCGCTTAGCCGGTTCCTTCGCCAGAGCTTTGTCGAGAATCCACTGCAACTTGAGAGGCAGGTCCGCCTTGATCTCATCGATGGGCTGCGGGGCCTCTGCGAGAATGAGATCCAAGGTTTGCATTACGTTGCGCCCCGCAAACGCCTGCTTTCCCGCGACCATCCCGTACAGCACGCAGCCGAAGGCAAACAGATCCGCTCGGTGGTCGATCTCCTCGCCGTTGATCTGCTCGGGAGCCATGTACCCCGCCGTTCCCATGACCTGACCCGCGACGGTGCCGAGCATGGTGGGCGACATCGATGCGGAGCTACCTGTGGGTGCGGCCATTTCCGTGAGCTTGGCGAGCCCGAAATCCAGGACCTTCGCGTGTCCTTCTTCGGTGACGAAGATGTTGTCGGGCTTCAGATCCCGGTGAATGATCCCGGCCTTGTGGGCAGCGATCAGCGCCTCCCCTACCTCGATGGCCAGATCCAACGCCTTGTCGAGCGGCAACGCCCCCTTGTCGAGCCGCTCCCGCAGGCTCTGTCCTTCCAGGTACTCCTGCACCATGAAGTGGGTTGTAGTCCCATCTTCGGTGGCCTCGGAGCCGACGTCGTGGACCACGGCGATGTGGGGGTGATTGAGGGCAGCCGCAGCGCGCGCCTCCTGCTCGAAGCGGGCCAAACGTTCGGGGTCCGAGGCGAACTCCG
>JADFNY010000256.1 GCA_022563115.1 Acidobacteriota bacterium
AAACGGCTCGCGCCTGGCGATCCATCGCTGTGACGCTGTGATCGTGGCGACGGCGACGGGCAGCACAGCCTACTCGCTATCTGCCGGTGGGCCGATACTGCACCCTGAGTCGGCTGACCTGATCATCACGCCGGTCTCGACGCATATGGCGGTCGCGAGGCCGATCGTGATGCCGCCGGACACGACGATCGATCTCAGGGTGAGCGCCGACAAGGACGCGATCGTCAGCGTCGACGGCCAGATCGACCACGACCTCGACTCCGGGCAGACCGTGACGATCTGCCGGAGCGCCCACCTTGCGCGCTTCGTCCGCTTCTCCGAGCCGAAGGACTACTACGCGCTGCTGTCTGAGCGGCTCGATTGGCTGAGGGTCCTGCGCACGACCGATAACCTCCACCTCTTCGACCTTGACGTTGCGGCGACGCCGCGTTGAGCGAAGGTCGCGAACCTGCCGCCGAGCGCGTAATCGAGAGCAAGCGCATTTTCGAGGGACGCATCTGCGCCTTACGGGTCGACACGGTGATGCTGGACGGGGGCCGCACGGCAACCCGCGAGATAGTCGAGCACGACCCGGTGGTGGCGATCGTACCCGTGGAAGCTGACGGCACGGTCGTGCTCATCCGGCAGTTCCGCTTGGCCACCGGCGAGGTGATGCTGGAGATACCGGCCGGAATCGTCGATCCGGGCGAAGAAAAGGTAGCCGCGGCGCAACGTGAGCTGCGCGAAGAGACTGGACTGCGGGCCGAAAAGCTGACGCAACTGGGCGAGTTCTTCGCCTCGCCCGGGTTTCTCACCGAGCTGATAACGATCTTTCTGGCGGAAGGGCTCGAACCGGCGCCGCTGGACGCCGACGAGGACGAAGACATCGTCGTCAAGCGGGTGACGCTGGAGGAGGCCGTGCGGTTGGTGGAAGCGGGAGAGATCAAGGACGCGAAGAGCGTGGCCGGCATACTACTTGCGGCAAGACGGCGGCTAGCTTGACCAGGCACCATCAGTTTGAAGGTTATAGGCAGCGTTGATAGAATGGCGTCGTAATCACGAGAGTAGTTAATAGCGCGGAGCGTAACTAGATGGCGCAACTGGACAGGACGGTCAGTCCCCCACACAAGCTCGGGTTTCTGCACACTCTGCGTACCGACGCCTGGTGGTTCGAGCCGGCGGCGATCGCCATTGGCCTCTCGGTCTTCCTCGGCTATCTGACCGTCAGCGCCTTTCTCGACGGCTGGGCCTACGAGATCGGGCCCTACCTGACGCCTGTCTTCGAGCCAAAGCTGGCCGGCTCGTTTGACGCCTGGTACTTCTCGCCGGCGCTGCTCATCCTCTGGGTCCCGGTAGGCTTTCGCGCGACGTGCTACTACTACCGCCGGGCATACTACCGCTCGTACCTGCTGAGCCCGCCGGCCTGCGCCGTCGGTGACGCTATGCCGAAGTACAGCGGCGAGTCCACCTTCCCGCTCGTGATGCAGAACCTGCATCGCTTCTTCATGTACGCCGCGCTCGTCTTCGTGGTGCTGCTCTGGATCGGGGCGATCCGCAGCTTCTACAACACGGAGGGCATCATCGATGGCGTGGCCGTCGAGACCGGCTGGGGCATCGGCCTGGGCTCCATCGTGCTGGTCATCAACGCGACGCTGCTGATGATGTACTCGTTCAGCTGCCACTCTTTCCGTCATCTGGTCGGCGGCGGCCTCGACTGCTTCAGCTGCAGCCGCGTCAGCCGGGCGCGCAAGCGCATCTGGGACCGCGTATCGGCCTGGAACGAGTCTCACCGCACCTGGGCCTGGGCGAGCCTGATCTGGATCGTCTTCACGGACGTCTACATCCGCCTCGTCGCCAACGGCCACATCACGGACCCGAACACCTGGGGCGGGTTCTAGGTAGTGGTTAGTGAACAGTGGACAGTGAACAGTGGACAGTGGTCAGTGGAGAGTGAACAGCCGGAGATCTGGTCGCATCGCGACCTTGTCGTGTGGCAGAAGGCGATGGACCTTGTCGATATGATCTACGCTCTCGCGCGATCGCTCCCACCCGAAGAAAACTATGGTCTGCGATCCCAGATGACGAGAGCCTCGGTTTCGGTGCCGGCGAACATAGCGGAAGGCTCGGCGCGAACCACATCGAAGGACTTCGCGAACTTCCTCTCGAACGCAAGAAGCTCTGTCATGGAGCTCGAAACCCTCCTTACCGTCGCACTACGGCAGGATTTCGTACCGGAGTCCGAATGCGGTCCGGCCTTCGCGCTGATCACCGAAGTGAGCAAGATGCTCACGAGCCTACGCCCCTTCCGCGGCAAGAAGATCATGGAGCAACAGCTCACCCGTGACCTCCCGGACCCGTGCGAGCTCGTGCCGGAGATCCCCGAAGAGCTGGTCGTGATTCTCACCAAAGCCGCGCAAAAACGGCCCGAGGGCCGCTTCGCCACGGCGGGTGAGATGGCGGCCGCCCTCAGCTTCTATCTCTCGTAAGCGCGCTGGCGCTGCCCACGGCTACCAGCGTGTGCGCGGCATTCGTTTTCTCGACCCAGACCTCGAGCAGGTGTCTTCGCTGAGAGCCCAGCTCAATCTCCTCGCGCAGCTTGCCCCGCGCCCGCACGGTCTCACCTGCCCAGAGCACATTCGTGAGCTTCACATCCATGCGCCCCCCCGCGAACCAGCCTTCGCCGAAGCCGTTGGCCATGAGCTGTGAGAGCAGGCACGTTGACAGCATCCCCTGCACCACGATCTCGGGGAAGCCGAACTTGCGTGCCTGCTCGAGATCCGTGTGGTAGTTGCGCTCGGGGCCGCTGAAGCGCCAGCACAGGGTCCGATCCACCTTTAGCTCGACCGGCATGAGCTCGGGTCCCGAGCCCGCCCCTACCTCGCGGCGCGGCTTCTCGCGGGCCGAGCCCCGATCCACCACAAACCCAGCTTCGGACTCGGGGTCGTCGATCAGGAAGGACTGGTGGGTGCGGCCCCGCAACAACAGCCGTCCCTCTTCGTCCTCGTAGTCCACCTCGTTCACCAGATACTCGCGGCCCCGCTTACGGTAGCGGTCCGCTAGCGTGGAGCGCGTACGCACGCGCGTTCCGACGCGCAGGGGGGCGAACAGGAACCACTCCTGCTGGGCATGCAGGTTGCCCACCAGCCGCTTCAGGTACCAGCGCTCGGGATGTCGGTAAACCTCGCTGTGGTACAGCAGGGGCGGTGCGATCGGGAGATCGCGCCCGGCGTGACGGTCAACGTCACCGAGCAGACGTTCACGGTTCTGGGCTTCGGTGATCTGTTCGATCAACTGCTCGACGGACTGACCAACTCCATTGACGGCACGATGACGCTCGCCGATCAGGTTTTCCAAGACCAGATCGATCTCACGAAATCGCGCATCGATGCTTTTGATGTGCGCCTGGGCGTGCGACGGGCGCGGCTTGAGCGGCAGTTCGTGGCCATGGAGACGGCCCTGGCCCAGCTTCAGGGAATGAACAATGCCCTGCTGTCGCTGTCGGGCAATCTGGCCCTCGCTCAAAGCCTCGCCGTCCGCCGCCGATAGTTGTCTTCACGAAATCGCCGGGCAGACGCATCTGATGCAGCCACCGAGCCGATACATGATGGACGATGAGCTCATCGCAGCCTAACCCATACCTGCACACAAAGGTGATGACCGCCAGCACAGCTGAGCTTCGGCTGCTGCTGTTCGACGGCGCGCTGAAGTTCGCCGAGCAGGGCAAGGCCGGCCTGGAGACCAAAGACCACGAGGCGGCGTACGAGGGCATCAACCGTTGCCAGGAGATCCTGATTGAGCTGATCAACAGCCTTCAGCCTCAGCATTCTCCTGAGCTTTGCCAGCAGCTCTCGTCCTTGTACACGTTCATGTATACGCGGTTGGTTGCGGCCATCGGTGAGCGCAGCCCGGCCATTGTCGAGGAGGTGCTTGGACTGCTGCGGTACGAGCGAGAGACGTGGTCGATGCTGCTGGAACGGCTGGCGGAGGAGAACGCCGCGGCCAGGGGTCTTACGGAAACCCCACGAGCCCAGCCGCCACAGCCCGCCCATGCCGGCGTATCGTCTCTGATCGGTGGCTCGGTCAGTGTGAAGGGCTGATTTTGGCGTCACCTGTTGGGGGCACGGCCCCGTCGGGTTCATGCGAGCAACGCTGGAACCAGCGGCGAACCGCTTCAGACTGCCCAGTCGTCAGAGACGCTCACAGATTGTCTGATGACAAGGGCCGGCTCAGATCTCCCGGTTGAATCCGAACCCCGGTGGGCTATTGTTACGTAGGCATTGTTTCGCCCACGGAGCCAGGGTGGACCGGCGATGCTCAGAGGGGGATGATCTCTGAGCCTGCGGGTGAGGTGGGATGTCTAGCCGCCCGAACCTGGCGCGGCAGCCGGGCCGTTCGAGGAAGCAACCGGCGGGAAGGAATGGGAAATGACCAAAGATCAAATGATCGTCGTGGCCGGTGGAGGGGGGTTCATCGGAGGGCATCTCGTCGCCGACCTGCTTCGCCAAGGCTACACCAGCATCCGCTCGGTTGATATCAAGCCGTTCGCCCAGTGGCAGCAGCGATTCGATGTGGTCGAGAACCTTCAGCTCGATCTCAAGGACAAGAGCAACTGCTTGGAGGCATGCGACGGTGCGGCCGAGGTGTATCAGCTCGCCGCCGACATGGGCGGGATGGGGTTCATCGAGGCCAACAAGGCCCTGTGCATGCTCTCGGTTCTGATCAACACCCACATGCTCATCGCGGCCAAAGACACGGGCGTGCAGCGCTTTTTCTATTCCTCGTCCGCGTGCGTCTACAACCAGGAGAAGCAGAAGAGCGAAGATGTCGTCGCCCTGAAGGAGGAGGACGCCTACCCCGCCGACGCGGAGGACGGCTACGGCTGGGAGAAAATCTTCTCCGAGCGGATGTGCCGGCATTTCCGAGAAGACTTCGGAATCGTTACCCGTATGGCTCGCTACCACAACGTCTACGGCCCGCACGGCACCTGGGAGGGTGGGCGCGAAAAGGCTCCGGCCGCCATTTGCCGCAAGGTGATCCAGGCCAAGGTCGCCGGTCGCGATGAGATCGAGATCTGGGGCGACGGCCGGCAGACCCGCAGCTTCATGTACATCGACGACTGCCTCAAGGGGACTGACATGATCATGCGCAGCGACGTCACCGAGCCGCTGAATCTGGGCTCCAACGAGTTGGTCACGATCAATCAGCTTGTGGACATCGTCCAGGAAATCGCCGACATCAAGCTCAAGCGTGAATACAACCTCAGCGCCCCCAAGGGCGTCAACGGGCGTAATAGCGACAACACGCAGATCAGGAAGTGCCTCGGCTGGGAGCCGAGCATTCGCCTGCGCGAGGGCATGGCCAAGACGTACGCCTGGATCTACGACGAATACATGGCCAAGTACGGCGCCAAGGCCCGGGCGGTGTGAGGTTGTCGGCGGCCGTTGCGGCCTCCATGACCAGCGACCGTGCATGCTGCGATAGAAGTGTCAACCGCCCGTGCCCAGCGACTCGCCAACCAAGACCCTTCTGATTCTGAGCCAGGTCTACGTGCCGGACCCTGCCAGCGTAGGGCAGCACATGGCCGACGCAGCAACCGAGATGGCTCGGCGGGGGTATCGCGTCGTGGTGCTCGCCGCCAACCGCGGCTACAACGACCCGTCAATGAAATATCCTCCGAGCGAGGTTCTCGACGGCGTAGAGGTTCGCCGGATTCCGCTTTCGTCGTTCGGGAAGAGGTCGATTCCCATGCGACTTCTGGCGTCGGCGAGCTTCCTTATTCAATGCGTCCTGCGCGGCGTATTCACGCGACGCCTGGCGTGCGTGCTGGTCAGCACCTCGCCGCCGATGTGCTCCGCCGCTGCGCTGATCATCGCGGCGATACGAGGC
>JADFNY010000257.1 GCA_022563115.1 Acidobacteriota bacterium
CACTGCGCGCGGGCGCCGTCGCGCCCGCCGCCGCGGCGAAGGAACGAGCCCCGATCACCGCGCAGGACTACAGGCAGTGGGAAACGCTCGGCGACGGCGTGCTCGCCCCCGACGGTGCCCACCTGGCGGTCAGCATCCGCCGCGTCGACGGCACCACCGAGCTCCGCATCTTCGCCATCAACATGGCGGACCCCGAGTCCGGGCCGACCAGCGACCCGAAGATCGTCGAGAGCGGCAGCGCTCCGCAGTTTGCGAACAACTCGCGTTGGCTCGCCTATAGGATCGGCTACTCCGAGGAGGAGGAGGAGCGCATGCGGGAGGAGGAGCGCCCGATCCGCAACCGGATGGGGCTGTTGAACCTGGCGAGCGGCGAGGAGGAGATCCTCGAGGCCGTCGCTTCCTTCCGCTTCGACGACTCCGGCGAGTATCTCGTCATTCGCGGCTACCCGGCCGAGGGAGCCGAGGGAGCCGAGGGGGCCGAGGGAGCCGAGGCGGCCGACATCGTGATCCGAATCCTCGAGTCGGGCAGCAGCATCAACTTCGGCAACGTGTCCGCGTTCGCCTGGCAGGACGATGCCCCACGGCTGGCGATGACGATCTCGACCGAGAGCGGCGCCGGCAACGGCATCCAGCTCTACGACGCGACCAGCAGCTCGCTGCTCGTTCTCGACTCCGGAGACGCGACCTTCACGCAACCCACGTGGCGCGCGGACGAAGACGATCTCGCCGTGCTGCGCTCCGAGGAAAGCGAGTCGCACGAGGAACCGACCCACGTCGTGCTCGCCTGGCGCGATCTCGCTTCGAGCGCATCGAGCGCGCTGCGCTTCGACCATCGTGGCCACGCCGATTTTCCCACCGGGATGCGCGTCGTCGAGGACCGTGCGCCGAGCTGGTCCGACGACGGACGGGCGATTTTCTTCGGCGTGCGGGAGTGGCCCGAGAAGCCGGCGGACGAGACCGCGAGCGAGGAGGCCGGCGACGAGGCGGCGACCGGCGAAACCACCGAGGCCGGCGGCGACAACGAAGCATCGCCCGACGAAGCCGACGCCGAAGAGCTGGAACCCGCCGACGTCGACGTCTGGCACGCCCGCGACGAGCGCATCATCCCGATGCAGAAGCTGCAAGAGGAGCGCGACCGCGCCAAGAGCTATCTTTCGGTCTGGCACGTCGATGAAGATCGCTTCGTGCAGCTCGGCACCGACCTCGACGAGACCGTAGCGCTGCTCGAGGGTCAGACGCACGCCACCGAAACCGATCGGCGGCCGTACATCTTCGACGGCATGTTCGGACGCCGCTGGTTCGACGTCGATCTGATCGACGTGGCGACCGGCGAGCGCACCCGCGTCGTCGATCGAGTTCGCTACTTCTCCGGCGGCAGCGCCACCGGCGAGTACCTTCTGTACTTCAAAGACGACACCCATTTCAGCTACGAGATCGCAACCGGCGAGCACACCGACCTGACCTCGGGCCTGCCGGCTGATTTCGTCAACCAAGACTACGACTTCCCGGTCGAGCAGAAACCCTCGTGGGGTCTCGCCGGCTGGGCCGAGGACGACGAAGCGGTGCTGCTGTACGACCGCTACGACATCTGGTCGGTCAGGCCCGACGGCGACGGCGCCCTTCGCCTCACCGACGGAGCCGACGACGAGATTCGCTATCGCTACGCCCGCCTCGACGCCACGCAGCGCGGCTTCGGCCCCGGACGGGCCCGGCAGGGAGGCATCGACCTCGACGAACCGCTGTACCTGAGCATGTTCGGCCAGTGGACCAAGATGTCGGGCTACGCCCGCCTCGACACCACGGGAGAGGGCCGCGAACCGACCCGCCTTGTCTGGCTCGACGCCAGGGTTAGCAACCTGATCAAGGCCACCGACGCGGATCAATTCGCCTACGTCATCGAGGACTTCGATGACTCCCCCGACTACTTCGTCGGCCCCGAGCTCGCGCACGCCGCCAGAATCACCCACACCAACCCGTTCCAGACCGATTTCGCCTGGGGGCATTCGGAGCTCATCGACTACTCGTGCGAGTTCGGCAAGCGGGTGCAGGGCGCCCTTTTCTATCCGGCCGGCTACCAGCCGGGTCGCGAGTACCCGATGATCACCTACGTCTACGAGCGCCTGTCGCAATCGGTACACAACTACTCGGTGCCGAGCGAGCGCAGCTCCTACAACCAGGCAGTGTGGACCAGCCTCGGGTACTTCGTGCTGCGGCCCGACATCTTCTTTCGGGGCCGCCGCCCCGGAACATCGGCGGTCGAGTGCATCCGCCCGGCCGTTCAGACCGTTGTCGACACCGGCATGGTCGATGGCGACCGCGTCGGGCTCGTCGGCCACTCGTGGGGCGGTTACGAGGCGGCGTACGTTCCCACCCAAACCGATATCTTCGCCGCTTCGGTGTCGGGCGCCGCGCTGACCAACTTCTTCTCGATGTTCGGGACCATCCACTGGAATCAGGGCCTACCGGAGAGCAGCCACTTCGAAACCGGCCAGGCGCGCATGGAGGTTCCCTATTGGGACGACATGGAGGCCTACGTGCGCGAGTCTCCGGTGATGGGGATCCCGCAGCTCGAGACCCCGATGCTGATGGCCTTTGGCGATAACGACGGAACCGTCGACTGGCATCAGGGCGTCGAGATGTACAACTACGCCCGTCGTGCCGGAAAGATGTTCGTCATGTTGGTGTACGCCGACGAGAACCACAGCAACCGGCAAGAGAAGAACCAGGTCGACTACCACCACCGCGTCCTCGATTGGTTCGGCCACTATCTGAAGGGCCAACCGGCCAAGCCCTGGATCACCGACGGGGTATCGGTGATGGAGCGCAACGACGAGTTGAAGCGCCGCGGGCGGCAGAGGTGAGGTAGCGACGGTGCGCCGTTCGCCGGACTTCCCGTGGCAGGCTAGCCGATCGCAGCTCGAGGTTCGACATGCTCAAGATCGTCGCGCCGGCGGCATCTGTTTCCAGGGCGCCCCGCCTACATGATCCCGACGCGAATCCTATAGGGGATCGTTTGCCCGCTCTCGAAGGCCGGTGCGATCTTGAAATAATACGTTTGCCCGGCCTGCGCCTGCACGGTCATCGACTCGTTCCCGTTTACGCCCCCCAGATCCTGGTCCGAGCGGTTCTCGTAATCACCGAACTCGCCGTCGTTGTACAACTCGATCACGAGGTCCCCCTCCGGGGCCTCGGTCAACACCGTTACCACTACCGCGTCAACGGCGGTGATCTTGTACCAATCCCACAGGTCGCCGCTCGAAGGGTCGATCTGATCGTCGATGGGCGTGCCGGGCACCAGTTCGGTGGCGTCGGTCGGGAGACCGTCCGGATCGGGGTCGCGACCGAGCGCCGGAAACGAGATCCAGCCCGCCGCGATGTCGAACGGGCCACCGGCGCCCCAAGCGAGTACCTCGACCCTGTAGTCGCCGGCCCTCGGAATCGTGACGACAACCTGTTCTGCCCCGCCATCGTCGTTGAGGTCCTGGTCGGAGCGGCCCTTCGGAAGCCGCTGCCCCAGCGAATCGGTGACGTCGAGCAGCAGATCGGCGTCACCCTGGCCGCGGACAACAACGGTGAGAACGCCGGCGGTCTCGGCACTGAACGCGAAGACGGAAGGGCTGCTGTTGCCAGCCGTCACGGCGCTGGTGACCGACCCGAGGGTGATCTCGACGCCATCGATGGTGGCGAACACTTCATCAGCCCCGGTAACGGTGGCGGAAGACTGGGCCCGCGGCGCCCGGACCGGCGCCCGCTCCGCCGTCACCCGATCATCGCAACCGGCGGCGAGGATCGAAACCACAAGCAGCGTGACGAACGCGCAAATCGAGTCACGGCGCACGAAGAATCTGGCTATTCGCATCAATGTCTTTGTGTGTCCGGGCGTCGTCGGAGGCACGCGAACACGCTCATGGAGATGGTGCCCGAAATCCGGCTGGACCTCGACCTCAGCACCCTGCCAATCTCGACTACCGATCATACCGACTTTCGCGCCCCACCCCACTCTACCAACCGGTCAGGTCGTACAGGCAATCAGCGAAGGCGTCGGCGATGGCGGCAAGCTGGGCGGAGCGTGCGGCGAATTTCTGGTTCACCTCGAGCTCGATCGCGACGTAGGAGGCGGCGCCGTGCACCTCGCGGATGCGCGGCAGGATGCCGTCGGCGGTCCCTTGATAGGGACGATTCAGCCACACCACCAGACCGGTGCGTTCGACGAGCGCGCCGCGCAGCTCGCGCACCAGCGCTGCCTCTGGTTGTCGATACGGGTCGTAGAGAAGCCCGATGTCGTTGCCCCGCACCTTGCCGCCGAGCTGCGGTGTGTAGGTGTGGATGCAAAGGTGCACGCAGCGCCCACGCGCGTCGATGATTCGCTCGACCCCTTCCGACACGGCGTTGCGATACGGCAGGTAGTAGTTCTCGATGCGCTGCTGAACGTCGGTCTCGGTCAGGCCGCGGTTGAACGGAATCCTGTGGCCGTCGGAGACCCGGCGGACGAGGACCGAGTTGCCGACGGTTCGATTGAGGTCGACGACCAGGCGCGAGTACTGGCCGGCGTGCAGCGGCGCATCGAAGGCTTGCGCCAATCGTTCGGCGACCTTCAGGGCGCCCGGATCCCAGGCAATGTGCAACGCCGACATTTCGGCCGGCGCCTGCATGCCGTCGGGGAGCCGGTTCGAGGCGTGCTCGCAGCTCACCAGCACTTGTCTGCGGTCGAAGCTCATCGTCGTCGGGGTGGCGGGTCGGGTTAGCAGGGTAGGGCACCGGGGAATGGCGGAGCCTCGCGTGCAGGTTCAGGATACCCCTCTGGCATACTGGGGCATGCTCGTTCGATTCGTGTTGGGGCTCATTGCGGTCTGGTTGGTGATGACGGTCATCCGCGCCGCCATCGGCGCTGCGACGCCGCAACATTCCCGCCATCGGCGCCGGCCGTCGCCGAGCATGCAGGGGCAACGCCGCAAGGCTCTTGCCGTGCTCGGGCTCTACGACGGCGCCAAGCCGGCTGAGATCAAGAAAGCCTACAAGGGGCTCGCCGCCAAGTACCACCCTGACCGGGTCGCGCACCTCGGCCCCGAGCTCGTCGAGCTGACCTCAGAGAAGTTCAAGGAGATCGCCGCGGCGTACGAGCACCTTACCGGCCGCTGACCAGACCCAGCGCAGCAACATCCCGGCCTGCCGGCCGACACCGTCGCCTTGACACCCCCCCCGCCGCGACACCAGGATCACCGGATGCTTCAGCCCTCGTTCGCCCCCCGTCGCAGGATGTCAGAGTGCTTGCCCGCCGCCGGCAGGCGCGGCGCAGCGTTGCTTTTCATGGTCGGTCTCGCTTGCGGCGGCTGTTCTGCCGGCGGCCCGGCCGACTCACCAACCAACCTCAGTACCGAAGACCTGGCTGTTCTGGCCGAGATCATGGCCGAAGAAGACCGGCGTCCCGCGTTCGCCGACGCCAGCGCCATGCGCGGCGGCCTGACGTCGGACAACGCCCTGATTCGCCGCTTCGCGGCCCGCGGCCTCGGCCGCCTGGAAGAGCCGGCGGTGCTTGTCGCGCTGGGCCCGACGCTCGCCGATCCCGATCCGGCAGTACGCTCGACCGTCGCCGGGGCGATCGCCCAGAGCGTCTTCAACGATGACACCGGGGCGGCGGCCGACCTTCTGCGCGGCCGCCTCGCCGACGAACCTGATCCCGCGGTGCGCGGAGCGCTCGCCCAGGCGCTCGGCCGTCTGCGCCCCGACTCGGTGGTGGCGATCGAGGAGACCCAGGCGATCCTCGTCGATGTCGCCCAACGCGGGGTTCCCGTCGAAACGCTGGTGCCGACGTTGCGCGGGCTCGAATCACTGGTGCGCACCAATCGAGCCGACATCGAATT
>JADFNY010000258.1 GCA_022563115.1 Acidobacteriota bacterium
CGGGTGGACCCAGACTGGTGCCCACCTTGGAGGCGAGCACATCCCGGGCGACGTCGAGGTCGCGGAGATTCGCGGATTGCCGGCCTCCAGCCCACAGTGGTGCCGTACCGGTGCCGATCAGCAGCGCCGCAGCCGCCACCACCGGAAGTCTCCGGAGTGAGCGTGGGCGTCCTTCTCGTTCCTTACCTCTGCCCCACAAGACCCATGCGCGGCACCCCCGGGAGTTCTTCAGCACCCTGAACGTTTTACTGCGCCGGGATCGTTACGACGACGACGATGCGACGGTTCTGCAAACGGCCCGCAACGGTGGCGTTGTCGGCGATCGGTTCGCTCGAACCGGCGGAGGTCGTCTCGATCCGGTTGCCGGTGATGCCGTGGGTATCGACCAGATACGTTTCGGCGTTATCGGCGCGCTCCTGCGAGATGGCGTCGTTGACTTCGTCGGATCCGGCCGCGTCGCTGTGACCGGTGATCAGCGCCGTGGCGCGCGGGTTCTGGCGCAACTGCAGGGCGACGTCGTCGAGGATGGCCTTGCAGCGGTTGTCGATTCGAGTGTTGCCGGACGGGAACTCCGAGCAACTGAACGTCAGGATGGTCGGCTGCGATGGCGGCGGCGCGGCCTCGACGGTCAGCGTCAGCTCGCAGTCAGCGGTGCCCCCGTAGCCATCCGAGACCCGGGCGACGATCGGTCCGCGGCCCGGGCGCACGCCCTGGCTGCTCCAGGTGACCGTTTCGCCCTGACGCGGGTTGATCGAGCCGGCCTGCGTGTCCCAGGTGACGGTAACGTCGTCGCCGTCGGGATCGTTGACGTCGGCAAACAGCCGCACGCTCTCGCCGACACGAACGGTGGTGCGCTCGGCGCGACAGCTGATCGTCGGTGGCTGGTTGACCGGAGGCAGATCCATCGGCGCCGCACCGGTAAAGACGACGGGCTCGCGGCGGCTATTGGTGAAAGACAACTTGGCGAAGCCGCCACCCGGCCGCACCGGAACGTCGCCGAGCTCGGACGGAATCGAGATGTTGGCATTGTGCATGTAGGCCACGTCGAGGGCGACGCCGGTGTCGTGTGAGACGCGGAAGCCGGCGATCAGGAACACCGGATCCGCACCGGACGCCACTCCACCGCCGAGGGGCACGGCGATAGCGTCGGGGTCCTGAACGACCGAGCCGGTCATCTCGAAGATCGCGGAAATCCAGAACCGAGTCGGTACCTGTAAGCTGACGCCGTAGTCGAAACTGTTGCCGATGTTGACTTCATCGGGGGAGGCACGGAAGGTTCCGCCGACGTAGCTGCCGATGCCGACGACCTCCGCTAACTCGCTGCTGGCGGCGAAGCCGACGCTGAAGCCGACCTTGCCGGTGCCGATGCCGTCGTCCGTGCTCGAGGTCGGCAGCTTGATTTCAGCGAGAATCGCGATGCCGTCGTAGGCGTCCAGCTCGCCGGCGACCTTGTACTTGGCCCCGATGCGGAGGTCACCGAACCCGCTCTGGTAAAACCCGCCAGCGAACGGGTGGTTGTTGAGCCGCGGAGCGACGTCGGGCGCGATCGCGGGCGGGACGCCCGACCCGATCTCCACCAGAAAGTCGCGCTCGGCCCCGATGAACGGCTCGACCGACGCGAAGATCTCCAGGCCCGGGGTCGACGCGAAGGAGAACGACCCCACGACGCCGACCGCGGCGACGGCGGAATCACCGGCCTCGTACGCGGCGGCGCTGTAGAACGTCCCGACGTGAAACTCGCCTGGGCCGAGCACCGCCGCGAGCGGCACGGTGAACGTTCCGGTGGTTCCCGAGCTCGACGCATCCGAGTGAGTTCCCTGAGCGAATGCCGCCGGAGCGGAAACCATGAATAGTGCGGCGATCGCCAGTGCGGCGACGAGTCGAGATTTCACGACGACAACTCCTTGCGTGGGTCGAATCGGGTGGGCGGTCCGATCTTTCGCGCAGTCTCTGAGGACGAGACGCGCGGGAGGTGTGTCTTCAGCGGCAAGAATAGGTCCGTATACCCGTAAACACAAGGTTTTGAGCCGATTTGTCGATCCTGTCTTCAACCCGAGGCGGTGGTACTGTGACGGGGAAACGGCCCTTGGTTCCGGGGCCGTTCCTCCGCGGAAATCATCGAGCACCGGCACGCCTTCTACTCACAAGAAAGAGCGCCATATGCGTATTCGACAGCTTCGAACCTGGTCTTGCCCACTGATCCTGGTGGCAACGGCGATCGGCCTCCTGGTTGTTCCGGATGCCGGCTTCGCGTTACCTGCGCCGCAGCAGGGGCAGCAGCAACCCTCCAAGCTCGAACTCAACCTCGCCCAGGCATTGCGGCTGGCCCTCGAGCACAACCTGGATATCGCGTTCATCGACTACGACCGTGACATCGCCCGCCAGAGCATCATCTCGGCGAGGGGTCTGTTCGAACCGATCATCGACGTCGGCATTCCCGGCGCGACGGCGGTCGTCGGAACCGTTACCGGTGGCTTCGGCCAGGCGGCTCCTGCGGTTGGCGGTGTCGGCTTTTCGTCCTCGGAGAGTCCGGCGACGACGGCGCTCGCCGGCGCCGCCATCAGCGAGAGCCGGGGCTTCAATACCCAGGTTCGGGTCACCCAGCGGTTCGATTTCGGGTTCAACTACCAATTCGGCTATAACGTCGGCCGCAGCACCAGCAACAGCACGTTCACCAACCTGAACCCGTCGTGGAACAACACCTTGGGGTTTGCTTTCGCCCAGCCGCTGTTGCGCGGCCGCGGCAAGGAGGCGAGCGGTGCGCAGCTGCTTCTGGCGCAGCGCAACGCTCGGGTCAGCGACCTGGTGTTCCGCACCCAGGTGGACACCATCCTGTTCGGCGTCGTGCAAGCCTACTGGGAGCGGGTGTTCGCGGGGCGCAACCTGGACGTCGCCGAACGATCGCTGCAGCTCGCCCAGGAGCAGCTCGGCCGGACGCAGTTGCAGGTCGAGGTGGGCATGCTGGCTCCGGTCGAGGAGACCCAGGCCGAGGTCGCCGTGGCGCAGCGGCGCAACGAGCTGATCATCGCCCGCAACGGGCTTGAGAACGTCACCGACAACCTGCGCGCGCTGCTCAAAGCCGAGTCGCTGCCGGGCGGCTGGGAAACCGAGATCGACCTCACCGAGGCGCCGGAGGTCACACCCCGTCAGGCCGACATCGACGAAGCGATCCAAACGGCACTCGCCAACCGGCCCGAGATCGCCACCGCCCGGGCCCGGATCGCCGCCCGACAGGTCGACGTGAACTCGACCCGGAACTCCATGCTGCCGGCGCTCGACGTGGTGGGCGGAATCTCGTTCATTGGCATCGGCGGCGACACGATCGTCCGCGAGCCGTTTCCCAGCCAGGGGATCATCGAGATCGTTCCCGGCGGCTACCCCGACGCGCTCAGGCAGCTATTCGATCTCGGCTTCTCCACCTGGAGGGTTGGATTCAACTTCAGCATGCCGATCGGCAACAGCACCGCCAAAGGCAACTATGCGCAAGCGACGCTCAACGAAGACAAGGCGCGGACCGAGTTGGAGCGCACCGAACAACAGACGATCCTCGAGGTGCGCCAAGCGGTACGCGCCGTAGCCGACGCTGGCGAGCTGATCACCTCTACGGCGGCGACGCGCGAGCTGGCAGAACAACAGCTGGTGATCGAGCAGGATCGCTTCGATGTCGGCATGTCGACGAACTTCGAGGTGCTGACGTTCCAGGACGACTTGGCGCGCGTACAGGTGCAGGAGCTCCGCGCCATGATCGATTACCGCAACGCCCAGGCTGCGCTGGCGCGGGTGACGGGCGCGATCGCCGAGACCTACGGGATTCAGATCCAGTAGCAGGGTGCTGAATCACCCAGGGAGTGTTTCAGCATCTTGCTGAGTCCCACTTGCCAGACCCACCACAACTCCTACCTATGGCCTGCTGCGGGTCATCTTGGCGACAGGCCGGTGGGGGGGCCCGCGCCGGCCTTGAGACCTGGGTTATCCCTCCCTATCATGGGGGTCAATGGACAGAGTTCGTGCATCGTCATTGGCTGTCACTGCGGCCATCGTCGTGGTTGTCACGCTTGTGTCCACCGGCGCCATCGCGCAACAGCAAAACACCCGGCCGCCGCAACGCACGGTACAGCGCGACCAGCAACTGACCGAACAGCAGGTCAGGCCGCAGTTCGGCGCCGCCGTCAATCGCGTTCTCGTCGACGTCTCGGTATTCGACAAGAAAGGTCGATTCGTTCCCGATTTGACCATCGACGACTTCGAGGTTCTCGAGGAAGGGCGGCCGGTCGACATCAGTTTCTTCGCCCTCGAGCGATTCCGTGAAACGCTTCCTGTTCGCCCGACGGAGGACGGCGAAGTGCCGGAAGAAGAACAGATGCCGCCGGAGCTCGCGGATGCGCCGCTGCTACCGCGCTACATGGTCTTGTTCATCGACGGGTTCAACACGTCGCCCGCTGATTGGGACAAAGTCCGTTACGCGCTGAACGACTATCTGGACGAGTATGTCCAGGAAAACGATCGTTTCCTGCTGGCGACGCTGACGCCAAGCCGCAGGCTCATGGTGGCTCCGGAATTCACCCGCGATATCGAAAGCCTCAAGCGGTCGATCAACGAGCTGGTGACCAATCCGGCGATCAAGGAGCGTGAGCGTCAGAACAAGCAGGACCTGCTGAGGGCTCTCTACTCGGACTTCAGCCGGGATACGGTAGGCAGCATACAGGCCGGCGCCCAAGCGTCACTCACCAGCGAGGCCAACGTCTTGCGCCTGGGGGCCAACATGGCGCAGGCGTTTGCCGGGCTGCGGAAGGACGAGATCCTTTACACGCTGAACGCGATGACGTCGCTTGCCGAACACCTCAACCGCACCTTCGACGTCCCCGGTCCCAAGACAATGATCATGGTCTCCGCAGGGATTTCACAGAATCCCGGCAGCACGTATTACTACATTCTCGACTCCCGTCTCGACCAAGTGGCGGGGCAGGTTCGGTCGAACGTATCGAGCGCCGCCGAGCATCCGGTCGCCTTCCGTCCGCCGTACGCCCAGACCATCGACGCCTACATGATGCGCGCCGTCGGTCACCTGAACCGCATGAACTACACGCTCTACACCATTGGGGCGCGGGGAACGACGATCGGCGCGTTCGCCGATGGGACCGACCGGTTTCGAAGCAATCTCAGCCCCGGTATCGCGTCAATCGCCTACCGCGACGAAGAAGCGGGCCTCAGAATGTTGTCACGCGGCACGGGCGGCCTGGCGTTCCACAATTCGGCCAACTTCTATCGCGCCTTCGAGCAGATCGATTACGATACGGCGTTCCGCTACGTGCTCGGCTACGCGCCACCAGAACGGGCCGAGAACGCGAACCCGAACAAGTTCTACCGCATCCAGGTCAAGGTCGATCGCGACAACGTCACCGTCCGCGCCCGTCGCGGCTACGTCGACGGTTAGCAGCCCGAGCTGCCCCGCCATCTCGCCCATGATCGGCATTTAGGGTCCTCATGCAGGCTGTAGCTATTCGACAGCACGGTGCGCTCGATCGGGTCGCGGTTCTCGAAGTTCCTCCCCCCGAGCTGACCGCCGGCAGTGTCCGTGTCGAGCTGCGGGCGGCGGCACTGAATCACCTCGACCTCTTCGTCATCGCCGGAATTCCCGGCTTGGAGCTGTCGATGCCCCATGTGCTGGGGGCCGACGGCGCCGGAGTGGTGAGCGAGGTTGTCGACGGCGTCAGCAACGTGTCCCCGGGCGACGAGGTCGTACTCGATCCCGGCCTCGGCTCGCCAGACGAGGGCGGCTACGGTTTGCTGGGCGAGATGGTGCCCGGGACGTTCGCCGACCAGATCGTCGTCCCGGCCGAAAACTGCTACCCGAAGGCGG
>JADFNY010000259.1 GCA_022563115.1 Acidobacteriota bacterium
CAGCAAAACGATGTTGCCGACACCTTCCTTATCCTCTTCAACCCGAAACGTTCGACCACGGGTCGGCACCACACCGATCATGTCGAACAGATCCGCGGAGAGATGAACCCCCTCCATTTGCTCGAAGCGGCTCTCTCGTTCGCGGTACAGAGTGTCGGTCTGCCGAACGGCAGCGAAATGCGAGAACACTTCGTTCAGATTCTCGTAGTCTCGGAAATTGGCCCTCGACATCACGACCTCGAGGCCCCGTTCCCCAGGTCGCAGCTCCCACAGCTGCACGACCCGCTCGGGGGCCACAAAGGGAAGCGGAGCCAAGACAACCGTCTTGATCACGCCGAACATGGCGGCATTGGCCCCGATGCCCAGCGCCAGCGTGAGCACCGCCGCGACGGTGAATCCGGGTCTGCGTGCCAGCGACCTTGCCCCGTGCCGGAGGTCGTGGAGCATCGCCTCGATCGGCCCGCCCTGCGACCTCGGCTTCAGGCTCGCCATCTGGATCGTGCGGCACTGGTTGCGCGCATCGTCGAGGTCGCCGAAACGACGAAGCGCCGCCTTGTGCGCCTGCCGCGGCGTCATCCCCTGCTCGACGTTGTCGTCGACCTCGTAGTCGAGGTGAAAGCGCAATTCCTCGTCGATCTCTCGCTCGATCCGGTCGCGCCGACGGGCCGGCCGTAGGTGTATCAGGAGCTCACGGAACCAAGTCGCCCTTCTCCTCATGCCTTCTCCAGCACTTGCCCGATTGCCTCGCACAACAGCGCCCAGCCCTTCTTCTCCTTTTGGAGCGCCAGGCGCCCCGACTTGGTGAGGCTGTAGTACTTGGCCCGCCGGTTCTTCTCCGACGCCCCCCAGCGCGAGCGAACCCAGCCGCGTCGCTCCATCCGGTGCAGCGCGGGGTACAGCGACCCCTCCTCGATCTGCAGCGTGTCCTCAGTGACCTCGCGAATTCTCAGCGCCACCGCGTAGCCGTGCATCGAACCCCCAGTCAGGGTCCTCAGAATCAGCATGTCGAGGGTTCCTTTGAGGAGTTCGATTTTGGGCATCGTGAAGAAGATCTCCGGATGGGAGGCGTGCTTGCGCTCAGTTCCCTATAGAAGTTCTAGGGGACAATAGTGCATGTCCCATAGAAGTTCAAGGGGGCACGGTCGTGCACGACGGCAATGTGCGGGTGGTTGAGCGCCGCGGCAGCGCGAGCCTCCTGCTCGAAGCGCGCCAGCCGCTCCGGGTCACTGGCGTACTTTTCGGGCAGCACCTTGATCGCCACCTTGCGGCCCAGGCGGGTGTCTTCGGCGAGGTACACCTCGCCCATGCCGCCAGCGCCGAGCTGCTCGATGATCTTGTAGGGGCCGAGGGACGTGCCGATCATCGGGAGCCGCCCGTCGGCACCAGCCGCTTCAACTCCTCGAACCAGTTGAGGACCACCGTCAATGGAGTGTCCGGCGGCTCCCACTGAATGGCAAGCATGACGAAGCTCTCACCGTCGGGGGCAACGTCGTAGTTTGGAACATCTATACCCCCGATCCCTGCCATCATCGGGCCCGTGTACTGGGACCCTTCTATCAGCGGCCTGGGTCCGGCTGCTGCGAAGGTCGGTTGGGTTTCGATGACCACGACCATCAAGTTGACGCCGGATACTCGGTAAAAGAGTTCATGACCGTTAGGTGCCCAAACGGGCTCTGCTCCGCCATCCCTCGAGATCTGCGTGCTGTCGCCGGGGCCCGGGTGCGGCCGCACGTAAACCTCGTCGCGGCCCGACGCGTTCGACACATACGCGAGCCAGCGTCCATCTGGCGAGAAGCTCGCCGCTCGTTCGTCGTACTGGGTTCGGAGGAACGGCTGGGGCGTTCGCTCCTCGAGCGCTAGCACCCAGATATCCCAACCAGTGCTCGGATGAAGTTCTTGGTAGGCCAGCTCTCGACCATCAGGGGACAAGGAGCTCGCCACGATGGGGCGCTCGCTCTCCAGCAGCTGCTCGGCATCGCCACTTCCGTCTGCGGGCCGCCGGACCAAGGAATATTTTCCATTCTCGGAAGATCCAAACGCCAACCACTCGCCGTCCGGCGACCAGACAGCACCGCCCTCTCTCCCGAGCGCGAAGCTGGTTCGGGCACCGGTGGTCACGTCATAAACGACCAGGCCCATCTCCGCGTCGCCTTGCCAGGACTCGGTTTCGCCTATTGCCAACAGCTTACCGTCCGGCGAGAGACGCGGGACAAAGAACCCGCCAGTGGTTGGGACCAGTGGCCGGGTCACTCCCTGCATGTCGACTGAGACAATCGTGGAAAGAAGCTCGGGCTCCCACGGCAAGTAAACGAGCGTGCCCGAATCAGAAAAAGCGAACTGCGCCGCCCCGTTGGGGAAATTTCCCATGTCAGGCGCCACGTAGCCATCGACAACCTGGGTGGGTGCTCCGGTGATTTCGAGTCGAGCGAAATCAAATGGCACCGCGAACAATCTCCAATCTTGAACAAACAACAAATGATTCGTAGGCGCATAGCGTCCGAAACTCCCACTTTCAATGAGAACCTTCGGCTCGTCTGTCTCCTCCAGGGACACGACCGCAATAGCACGATCAAAGCGGTCAGTTCGATTGACGCTGAAGAGCACCGCCTTGCCGCCCGGAAGGGTCTGCGGCCACCAGTGCCCTTGCTCGCCCTGTTCCGTATCAGGGACGGTCAGCCGTTGTGGAGCACCGCCGGATGCCGAGACACTCCAAAGCCCAGAATCCGGCGACGGCGCGAAGATGATGGTGTCATCGGGTCCCCAACTCGCCCCTCGCCCGTTCGGGGCATCGGAGATCTTCATCGCCACTCCGCCACTCAGCGGCACGCTCTTCAGTTCGCCGGAAGCGAAGAAACCGACCCGCTGACCGTCGGGCGAAAAGAACGGCGCGTAGGCACCCTGGGTGCCATCGATCCTTGTGGCAACGAGCTGGTCCATGGGGCGCGAAAAGAGCTCGGGTCTGCCGGTGTGTGCGACGAACACGAGGTGGGTACCGTCGGGTGAAATGGCAAAAGCAGGGGCAATCCCAGCCCTCAGCTCGATCTCTTCGCCGCCAAGCTCTTTCGGCAGCGGAAGAAGGAAGCGCGTAAGAGGCTGAGTCGTTGCCGAAGTCGATGCCCGGCCAGTCCACCAGCTATCCCCCCAACCACCCCAGAGAACGCTCGCCAACAGAGCAACCAGCAAGAACACGCCAGTCAGTCCCGGAAGCATCGCACGCTGCCACATCGGCGACGCGACGGCAGTCGGAGCGCTGGGCAAGAGCTCTCCCGAAACGATTTCCTCTTTCAACCCATGGAGATCGTTCCGTAGGTCAATGACCGACTGGTAGCGACGTATCGGATCTTTCTCCAAGCTTTTCTTGACGATGCGGCCGAGATGCCGAGGAAGTTTGCCGTTTAGCTGGGTGACCGAAGTCGGCGTATCCTTCACGATCGACGAGACGATCGACACCTTCGTGTCACCCTTAAACGGCCGCTCGCCGGTAGCCATCTCGTACAACATGATGCCGAGGGAGAAGATGTCGGTACGGTGATCGACCGACTTGCCCTCGGCCTGCTCCGGCGACATGTAGGACACCGTACCGAGAACCTTTCCTTCCTCAGTGAGCTCCTCCGCTTGGGCCGTTGCGGCGTGGGTCACTTCGGCCGCGGCTATCTCGGTTTCGAGGAGCTTCGCGAGGCCGAAGTCGAGCACCTTCACACGGCCGGAATCCGTGACCATTACGTTGCCAGGCTTCAGGTCGCGGTGCGTGATCCCCTGCTCGTGCGCCGAGCTGACGGCATCGGCGAGCTGGATGCCGAGATCGAACAGCGTGTCCAGCGGGAAGCCGTTCCGCGGGATCAGCTCAGAGAGCGTCTCGCCCTCCACCAGTTGCATGGTGATGAAGTGGACGGATTCACCGCCGAGCCCTTCCGCGAGCTCGATCGAGTGGATACCGACGATGTTCGGATGATCTAGCGCGGCGACCGCCTTCGCCTCGCGCTCGAAGCGTTGTGCGTGCTCGGTGCTGGCCGCAAGCTCGCTCGGTAACACCTTGATCGCAACATCACGGTCGAGCTTCGTATCCCGCGCCCGATACACCTCTCCCATGCCGCCCTTACCGAGCGGTTCGAGGATTTCGTAATGACCGAGGTAGCGTAAGGAGAAAGGGCGTTTCTTCACTGGTAGAGTCCGGTTTGACCAACCAACCCAACCAGGAGAAACGCCCTCATGGAATCGTATGTTGGCATCGACGCGCACTGCAACACGGGACTCGAGCTCGCCGCCATAGAGGCCCGCAATGGAGAACTGTTGTGGCGGGACCGCTGCCGGCTGGATGCCCAGCTGTTGCGCGAAGCGGTCAGTCGGGCGCCCCGTCCATGTGCGGTGGTATTCGAACAGGGAGAGTTAGCCACGTGGCTGTACCTGACGCTTTCGGGTTCGTGCGACAGCCTGGTCGTTGCCGACCCCCGGCACAACCGCCTGATCTCGACCTCGCCCGACAAGGACGACCCGTTCGATGCGCTGGCCTTGGCACAGCTGGCCAGGGGACGATATGTGCGCGAAGTGTATCAGCCACCTGTTCCGTTCTTGAACCTGCGGCTGCAGGTACGCCACCACTACCGGCTCAACCAACACATCACCGTGTTGAAGAACCAGACCAAGGCCCTGTTTCGTCACCACGGCATTCCGGTCTCGGGCACCGCCGTCTATTCCCCCGACAATCGGGCAGCTTTCCTGAAGTCGTTGCCCGCAGCAGCCCGACCACCTGGCGAAGATTTGTTTGCCATGCTGGACGTGGCATCGGAGAGGAACCGAGCAGCACTGCGGTTGCTGCACCAACATGGGCGGCGGTTCCCGCCCGTCAGACGGCTCATGAGGATTCCGGAGATCGGCATTGTCACGGCAGCTACCTTCGCCGCCTTCCTCGTCACCCCCAGCCGCTTTCCCTCCCGTTCTCACATCTGGAGCTATTGTGGCTTCGGTCTCACCCGGCGACGAAGCGGCTCACACATCGAGCCGGTGCGCCTGCGGCGAGGCTTCAACCGGCACCTGAAACGCGTCGTCAAGAGTGCGGTCGAGCGACTGGTTCAACGACAAGCAAATCCCTTCGCCGCTGCCTATCAGCTTCGACTCGAGAGGGGAACGCTACCGACCCGCGCCAAACTGGCGATCGCTCGAAAGCTTATCGACGTGTTGTGTGCCTTATGGAACAGCAAGGAGGAATACGATCCCGAACGCGTGAGAGTCGTCTAGATGGCCGACGTCGACAGGCGCGGATGCGCTGTCTGAGCTGCGAGGGGTTCCACCGACTACGGCGGGACCCGTGCCGCGGGAAGCCTCAACAAAACCCTTAGACCTCGAGTCTCCGACCTAGGTTAGGTCCCGCGGCCCTGTAGTCCCATACGCAACCATAGGCCTCGAGTCTCGGACAGGAGCGTGGGCTGCTCGTTCAAGCCCCCAAATTCCTTCCGTTGCTTCCGCCGTGAACCAGCAACGAGCAACCCCTCCAGACACCTTGCCAAACCGGAACGACGCCCCAGGCCAACATGAGCACCTCCTCGTCTCACCCATAGGGGGAGTGTGTCTGTTGACCTTTCTCCTTATAGGAGGGTCTTGCCGACCAAGGTGGGTAGTCCGTTCCGGGGTGCGCGGCTAGCGTAGCCGGAATCGCTTGATTCGATCAACGGGCTGTGCCCCGGATGGCGGGGTCGTTCCTCCTGGGAAGCGGTCGGGCGAGAGGCCATCCTCACATCCGTCCGTTGACGCTCTAGTTGAGGTGGCACTAGAATCCGCCGGACCAACTAGACGGAGGTAGACCAATGGCTTCGAAGCAAGTTGAGGCGCATCGAGCCGCCCACGAGAACTGGGAGC
>JADFNY010000260.1 GCA_022563115.1 Acidobacteriota bacterium
GCGGGCGAAATAGATGCTTTCCATGATGGCGAGATCGTCCGAGGCACGAGCGCGGCCTCGCCGGGGTTTCGTCCGTCGCGCGTCGCTATCGCCTCTGAGAGCGACCCGATTTCGAAGCATTCGAAACCGATCCGGTATGCCCCCCGCTGGGCAGATGGGTTTCGTAGTCGCGCAACGTCTCCAGTAGCGCCTGCTGGTGTGGAACCCGGTCCTCGATTCGCCCAAAAGCTCGGCTTGGCAGTCGTGCTGAACGTCCTTTGCTGTCCGCACCTGTACCAGCAGGACAGCTTGCTGGCAGTCCTCCCGGCGTTGATCCTCTATGACGCGGTGCGAAAAAACGGCTGGGAAGGACGCGTTCTCGGCGGATTTCTCGGCGCCGCATGGACCCGGTCCTGGCCGCCGCAGCACATCGTGCGGGTGTCGTTGACGATCGTGACCCTGGCGGCCGGATACGCCCACATCGCGTGGTTGATGTCCGGGACCTATGCGATCACTCGCGGGCGTCCCGTCCCGAGGCGCTGGAAGAGGGGCATGCTGGGGTTCTGCCTGCTTGCGGGCGTGATCTTGGCGACGTTGTTTACCTCGGACCCGGCGCTGGGGAGCGCCCGGTTCTTCACTCGCTTCGGCCTTCGGGCCGGCGCGGCGGCGGTGGCGTATCTTTCGGCAGGGGTTTGGCTTTCATGGCGCGGCGGTTGGCGCCACGGATTGGGGCGCGCCATCGTCATCGGCGCGTTCCTCCTGTACGGTGTCGAGCAGCTCAACTACTTCGTCAGGATCTCTCTGGAGCTTCTCGGTGTCGCCACCATGGGCGCCGATTTCGCCCTTTTCGGTCTCCTGGACTTCCTGCTGCAGTTCGCCATGGGCCTGGGAATGGTGATCTGGTTGCTGGAAGACGAGCGCGACGAGCTGGGCCGCACCGCCGATGCTCTACAGCGCAGCGAGGAGCGGCTGTGGCGTTCGCAGCGGCTCGAGGCGGTGGGCCAACTTGCCGGCGGCGTGGCGCACGACTTCAACAACTTGTTGACCGTCATTACAGGCCGCGGACAGCGGCTCCTGCGAAGCCTCGAAGCCGGCACGGACGACTGGGAAGAGGCCCGCCAGATCGACGAGTCGGCACAACGCGGTGCCACTCTAGTGCGCCAGCTGCTGGCGTTTTCCCGCCGCCAGGTGTTGGCCCCGCGGCACGTCGACGTCAACGAGGTTGTGGCCGCGGTGAAGACCATGCTGGACCGATCGCTGGGCGAGGATATTCGCCTCGAGACCGATCTGGCCGCGGATCTCGGCTGGGTCCGCGTCGACCCCGCCCAGATGGAGCATGTCCTCGTGAACCTGGCGCTCAACGCGCGCGACGCGATGCCGGACGGCGGCATCTTGACGATCGCGACGCGGAACGTCGACGTGGCCATCGACATCGCTGATTCGATCTCCGGTCTGGCGCCCGGCGAGCATATCGAGCTGACGGTGCAAGACACCGGCGTAGGCATGGACGACGAGACCCGTAGGCACATGTTCGAGCCCTTCTATACGACCAAGGAGGTGGGCAAAGGGAGCGGTCTGGGGCTGGCGACGGTGTACGGGGTTGTGCGTCAAAGCCACGGCTCGACCGTCGTCGAGAGCACACCGGGTTTCGGCACCACCATAAAGGTCTTCCTCCCGCGGGTGGAAGCTCCCGACGAGAGCGAAGCGGCGTTGGCTCCAGACCAGGGGGCGGAGCCCGCGGCGGCCACCTCCGGCATCACCGAAGCGGCGGCAGCGGCGGGCGGCAAGGGAACGATCCTCGTGGCCGAGGACGAGGAGCACATCCGTGGCCTGCTGATCGCCGTCTTGCAAGACAACGGCTACGAGGTGATCGTTGCGAGCAACGGGGTCGAGGCGCTCGAGCTCATCGAGGAGAACGGCAAGAAGATCGATTTGTTGCTCACCGACGTCGTCATGCCGGAGATGGGTGGCCCCGAGCTCGCCGATGAGCTCGAGGCCCGCAACCCGGGCCTGAAAGTCGTCTTCATGAGTGGATATTCCGAGGAGATCGTCGGCTCGCGGCTGTCCGCCGAGCACCGTGTTCTGCTGGAAAAGCCGTTTTCTCTCCCCACCTTGCTCGACCGCGTCCGCTCGGCAATGGAGGGCTGAGGTGGGTATCGTTTCACGCCACGACATCGAGGCTGCTGCCGCGCGGATCGAAGGCCGCGTCCGCCGCACCCCGGTGATCCATCTCGAGAAGACGGCGTTCGGGCTCGATGCCGAGATCTCGCTCAAGCTGGAGCTCTTTCAGCACACCGGTTCGTTCAAGCCGCGGGGTGCGTTCAACCGGATCCTGGCTGCGAAGGTTCCGCCGGCCGGGGTGATCACCGCGTCCGGTGGGAACCACGGGCAGGCGGTCGCCTACGCGTCGAAGGTGTTAGGAATCGAGGCGGAGATCTTCGTCCCCGAGGGCTCACCCCCGCTCAAGGCGGAGCGCATACGCAGATACGGCGCTGCCGTGACCGTGACCGGGCAGTACTACGATGACGCCATGGACGCCTGTCGGGAACGCGCCGTGGAGACCGACGCGTTGTTGGTCCATCCGTACGATCATCCCGACGTCGTCTCTGGGCAGGGGACGGTGGGGCGCGAGATGGGGGGCCAGCTACCTGAGATCGACACCGTGCTGGTGGCGGTCGGCGGCGGTGGTCTGGCGGCCGGCGTCGCCGCCTGGTACCGGAGCGAGCGGCGGGTGGTCGCGGTCGAGCCGGAGGGTTGCGCGGCGCTCGCCCGTGCGCTCGATGCTGGGCGCCCCGTAGAGGTCAGCGTGGGTGGCATTGCCGCCGACTCGCTCGGCGCCCGACAGATCGGCGACGTCCCCTTCGAAATCGCGCGTGAACACGTCGCCGCTGCCGTCCTGGTTTCCGACGAAGCAATCATCGAGGCCCGCCAGCGGCTCTGGGACAGGCTGCGGATCGTCGCCGAGCCTGGGGGGGTGGCCTCGCTTGCGGCGCTGCTGTCGTCGGCGTACGTTCCGGCGCCGGGCGAGCGGGTCGGCGTCATCATCTGCGGCGGCAACACCGCCTCCTTGCCGGATCCGCCGCCCTAGCAGGGTGCTGAAGAACTTCTGGGGGTTTGTCAGCACCCTGCTCACCCAACGGGCTCGAGCGAAATCGTTTGGATCCGTATGACGCACCCATCCCGGGAAGCGTAAAATATTAAATCCGCCCGACGTTTCTGGTATCCGGTTTGTGGTCGATGCACTCGAGCGAGCTTCGGCGGCTCCTCGTTTGCGGCAGAGCAGCGAAGGAGTGGCATGAGGGTCCCCATGGTGGGCGATAATCTGGGGCGCTACGAGATCGTTCGAGCTATCGGCTCGGGCGCGATGGGAGAGGTGTTCGCCGCGTACGACGAGAACCTCGAGCGTGAGGTCGCGCTGAAGGTGCTGCGGCCGCAGTTTTCCGAAGATTTCGAACGCCGCCAGCGCTTCGAGCGCGAGGCCAAGGCGATCGCCGCTCTCGACCATCCCAACATCGTCACGATCTACTCGGTCGAGGAGGACGACGGCACCCACTTCATCACCATGCAGCTGGTAGAGGGCCGAACCCTGGACGAGCTGATCCCGGAGGACGGGATGGCGACGTCGACGTTCCTCGAGCTGTCGTTGCGCCTGGTGGAGGCGGTTGCCGCGGCGCATCACAAGGGGATCGTGCACCGAGACCTGAAGCCGTCGAACGTGATGGTGGGCGACGACGGACGCCTCAAGGTTCTCGATTTCGGCCTCGCCAAGCTGCGCAACGACAGTGCCGATCTCGCTGCCCTCGTCGACCCTGGCACCATCGGGTTGACGCTCGAGGGGCAGATCATCGGGACGGTGGCGTACATGTCGCCGGAGCAGGCGGAGGGTCGCGCAGCGGATCATCGCTCCGACATCTTCTCGCTCGGTGTGTTGATGTACGAGATGGCCACGGGAGAGGTGCCGTTCGACGGCGATACGCCGATTTCGGTGATGTCGTCGATCATCAAGGACACGCCGTCGCTGATCACGCGGCTGAAGCCGGGGTTGCCGGCCCACCTGGCCCGCATCGTGCGGACCTGTCTCGCCAAAGACCCGGTGCGCCGCTATCAGAGCGCGATCGACCTCCGGAACGCCCTGGACGATCTCAAGGAAGAGCTCCAGTCGGGCGAGTTCGAGGCCATGTTGGTGGCCGACGGCACAGCCGATGTCGGTTACCTGCCCGGGCGAAAGAGTTCGTCGCTGCGGTGGATTGTCGGTACCTCGGTGGTCGGGGCGGCAGCGCTGCTCGCCGGGTTCTGGCTCGGTGGCTTCAACCGCGACGCGGCGATACCGGGAGGTTCGAACGGGATCGGGAACGGGCAGCCTGCGCCGATTCGGCTGACCAGCCAGGCGGGGCTCGTGGGCTCCCCTTCGTGGTCTCCCGACGGGTCGGAGATTGTCTATTCGTCCGATGTCTCCGGAAGCATGGATCTGTGGCACCAAGAGGCAGACGGGCGTGCCCGCCGGTTCACGGATCTGCCCGGCAATGAAACCGATCCGGATTGGGCTCCGAACGGTCTTTCGGTGGCCTACACCGCCGACTTCGGCGACCAGGGTATCCAGTTGATCGACCCACACGGGAGCCAGCCGACGCCGCTGACCGAATTCGGGGCGCGGCCGAAGTGGTCACCGGACTCCGAACGCATCATCTTCGACTGGCGTGGAGACGTCTACGTTATTGACGCGCAGGTCGGGGCTATGCCGGAGGTTCTGGTTGCCGACACGGCGGGGAACCCGCACGCGATCTGGTCACACGACGGCAGCCGGGTCTATTACTGGAACCGCTCGGAAGCCGACGTGTACATGACCGTCGCCGGTAGTGGCAAGGGCGAGCCGTTGCAGCTCGTCCCCGCCGGCCAGGAGGTTGCCGGCCTCGCCGCTGCCGACGACGGCAGCTTCATGGTCATGAGCCGGGGACCGTACGGTGGCAACAAAGACATCTGGAAGGTCCGCTTGGGCGACGACGGACGCCCCGTCGGTGAGGCGATGAGGCTGACGTGGCCGACGAGCGACGACATCGATCCGGCCTTGTCTCCCGGCGGCAGCCAGATGGCCTATATCGCGCGTCACATCGTCCGACATCTGTGGGCCTACGAGTTCGATCCGCAGACCGCGCAGCTCACCGGGTTGGTACGCCAGCTTACGGCCGCGGCCGACAGCAACTACTACCCATCGATCTCGGCCGATGGCGCGGCGCTGGTGTGGACGGCGCATCGAACGTCCGATCAAGGACAGCTGTATTCCATGCGTTTCGACGATTTCGTAGAGAACAAAGTTACGACGATCTGGGAGCGCAGCGTGCGCGAGATCGGCGGCACGTTCTCCCCAGGGGGGGAGCTGGTGCTGTCCTCAACGGCGAACGGCTCGTACGAGCTGTGGCGGGTGCCATGCGCCGTGGACTGCGTTCCGACGCCGATTACAACGACCGAACATCCGATCCGCGACGTGATGCCGACCTGGGCCCCCGACGGCAGCGAGGTGGCGTTCTACTCGAACCGCGCCGGCAACTGGGACATCTGGGCGAAGGAGATCGGCGACGGCGCCGGGCCCCGGAGGTTGACCGAGTCGTTGAGCTTCGAGATGTACCCAACCTACTCGCCGAGCGGCGACCGGATTGCCTTCTGGACCAATCGCGACGGCGGGGGCGGTGACATCTGGGTCATCGATTCGAAGAACGGGGCCAGCCCCTCTGCGCTGGTGGTCGACCCTGCCCAGGAAGGCTGGTCGGCGTGGTCACCCGATGAACGGTGGTTTTTCTTCACCTCCGATCGGAGCGGCAGCTTCAACGTCTGGGTGCAGCCGGCCGAAGGTGGTGCTC
>JADFNY010000261.1 GCA_022563115.1 Acidobacteriota bacterium
GCCACCACGGTTCCGGTTCCTCCGGTGGATGCCGAGGTCGAGCGGCTATTGAGGGTGACCGAGGAGTCGCTGCAGCGAGCCATCGACCAGTGCCGCGTCGGCCAGCGCGTCGGCGACATTTCGCACGCCGTGCAGTCGCACGTCGAGGCGGCGGGGTTTTCGATCGTCCGCGAGTTTGTCGGCCATGGCATCGGATCGGTGCTGCACGAAGACCTGCAAATCCCCAATTTTGGTCGGCCGGGCATCGGCCAACGGCTGCGCGCCGGGATGGTGCTGGCGATCGAGCCCATGGTGAACATGGGCACCCACGAAGTCGAGGTACTGGACGACGGTTGGACCGCCGTTACCAAGGATCGTCGCCCGTCGGCTCATTTCGAGCACAGCGTGGCGATCACCGAGGAGGGCCCCTGGGTTCTGAGCGCGCCGCAGCGCCACATGCGCAAAGTAAGCGGATACGCTTAGGGGAAGGCCCCTCGAGGACGTATGTCGGAAAAAGAAGAAGCAATCCAAGTCAGGGCGAAGGTCACCGAGTGCCTGCCCAACGCCAGTTTCCGTGTCGAGCTGGAAAACGGACACAAGGCGCTGGCGCACATCTCGGGAAAGATGCGCAAGTACTTCATTCGCATTCTTCCCGGCGACGAGGTGCTCGTCGAGCTTTCCCCCTATGACTTGTCCCGGGGACGGATCGTCTACCGGTATAAATGAGGCCGGGGAGTGGCTGTCGGACGAGGCGATGGGCTGTTAAAATAAGCCCCTTCTCGTCCGTCCAGGACGACCCCCCGAAAGGTGCCTTTCGTGAAGGTTCGTGCATCCGTGCGTCGCATGTGTGACAAGTGCCAGATCGTCCGCCGTCGCGGGCGGCTCTACGTGATCTGCGAGAACCCGAAGCACAAGCAACGTCAGGGGTAGTCGGCTGAACCGCGACCAGGTTGTTCGAAGGAGATTGAGCGATGGCTCGTATTGCCGGGATTGACTTGCGCATGGAGAAGCGTATCGAGATCGCGCTGACCGATATCTACGGGATCGGCCGTGTGCGGGCGCTCGACATACTCGCCAGCGCCAAAGTGGAACCCGATCGACGGGTGAAGGACCTCACAGAGCAGGAAGCTAGCCGCATCCGCCAGATCATCGACCGCCAGGGCAGGGTGGAGGGTGATTTGCGCCAAGAAGTGCAGATGAACATCAAGCGGCTCATCGAGATCGGCTCGTACCGCGGACTCCGCCACCGCCGCAACATGCCGGTGCGCGGTCAGAAGACCAAGACGAACGCCCGCACCCGGAAGGGTCCCAGGCGATTGGCGGTCAAGAAGAAGCAGGTCGCCCGGCACTAGGAACTCATAGACAAATGGCTAAGCGAAAAACAGGCAAGAAGAAGGTCAAGAAGAACGTGCCGCAGGGCATTGCCCATATCCAGGCCACGTTCAACAACACGTTGATCCTGATCTCCGACCTGGACGGCAACACCGTGGCGTGGTCGAGCGCCGGCTCGAATGGCTTCAAGGGGTCGCGTAAGGGGACGCCGTTCGCGGCGCAGATCGCCGCTCAGGATGCGGCGCAGAAGGCGCGCGACAACGGCATGAAGCGGGTGGAGATTCGAGTCAAGGGCCCGGGTTCGGGCCGCGAATCGGCGATCCGCGCGCTGCAGGCCGCGGGACTCGACGTCATCGCGATTCGTGACGTCACGCCGATCCCGCACAATGGCTGCCGCGCACCGAAGCGGCGCAGGGTCTGAGGACAGGCAGAGGACGAAGTAGTGGCTCGCTACAGTGGTCCGGTATGCAAGCTTTGCCGGCGTGAGGGCTCCAAGCTCTTTCTCAAGGGCACCCGTTGCCTGTCGGACAAGTGCGCCATCGAGCGCCGCAACTACCCGCCGGGGCAGCACGGCCGGCGTCGTGGACGCCGCCCCTCCGATTACCAGGTGCAGTTGCGCGAGAAGCAGAAGGTCAAGCGAATGTACGGCGTCTTCGAGCGCCAGTTCCGCAAGTATTTCAGAGAGGCGGCGCAGCGTCGCGGGATCACCGGTGAGGCTCTTCTCATCGCCCTCGAGCGTCGCCTCGACAACGTTGTCTACCGGATGGGCCTGGCCCTGTCGCGTGCCCATGCCCGACAGATCGTCCGCCACGGGCACATCCAAGTGGACGGATGTCGCGTTGATATCCCATCGTATCAAACCAGCCAGGGGGACGTCATCGCGGTGGCACCGAACTCGAAGAAGAACATCGAGGTCAGGATGGCTGCCGAAAACGCTGCGGCCGGCCAGACGCCCGCCTGGTTGCAGGTCGATCTCGACGCGCTAAGGGGCACCGTAGCCCAGCTACCGACGCGCGAGGACATCGACGTCGAAATTCAAGAACAGCTCATCGTCGAGCTCTACTCGAAGTAACGGGTATCTCGGCAACCCAACAGAAGAGAATCAGCCCCGCCCAGCGGGAAGATCAGGAAGGACGAAGAGTATGCTTTGGACTGGCTTCCAGCGGCCCAAGAGGCTTGAATTCGATCTGGAGTCACTGACGGACCGCTACGGCAAGTTCTTTGCCCAGCCGTTCGAGCGCGGTTTTGCGGTGACCGTTGGCCATGCCATGCGCCGCGTGCTGCTCTCATCGATCGAGGGCGCCGCGATCACCGGCATCAAGATCGAGGGCGTGCTGCACGAGTTCAGCTCGCTCCCGGGCGTCGTTGAGGACACGACCGATTTGATTCTCAACCTCAAGAGCATTCCGTTCAAGCTCAACACCGACAAGCCCAAGACCCTCATTCTCAACGTAAAGAAGGCGGGCGAGATCACCGCGGGTGACATCCAAGAGGACCCGGATTTCGAGTGCCTCGCCCCCGAGGCGCACATCTGCACGTTGTCCAAGGGCAGCCATCTGTCGATGGAGCTGCGCCTTCGCAACGGCCGCGGCTACGTATCGGCCGAGCGCAACCTCGAGGACGATATGAGCGTTGGCTGGATCCTGATGGACTCGGTGCACTCGCCGGTGCGCAAAGTCAACTACAAGGTCGAGAGCGCCCGCTTGGGTCGCGACACGAACTATCAGCGCTTGGTCCTCGAAGCCTGGACCGACGGCACCGTCACGCCCGACCGCGCTGTGGCCCTCGCCGCCAAGCTGATGCGCGACCACCTCGCCATCTTCGTCGACTTCGAGGAAGAGCCCGAAGCCGAGACCGAAGAAGTGGATGAGGACTTCACCGCTTTCCACGCCACGTTGAACCGGCCGGTCGACGAGCTCGAGCTTTCGGTGCGGTCGTACAACTGCCTGAAGAACGCCGACATCCGGACGATCCGGGACTTGGTGCAAAAGACCGAACCCGAGATGCTCAAGACGAAGAACTTCGGCAAGAAGTCGTTGCAGGAGATCAAGGAAGTCCTCGCCGAGATGGGTTTGACCCTGGGCATGGACCTGTCCGATTTGCCCGCCGTGCCGGCGGACTGACGGCGCTCGATAGGGAGTAGAGAACCATGCGCCATCGCAAGAAGGTCGCCAAGCTGGGACGCAACGCCGCGCATCGCAACGCGATGCTTCGAAACCTGGCCACCGACTTGCTGCGCCATGAGCGCGTGACGACGACGCTGGCCAAGGCCAAGGCGGTGCGCCGCGTCGCCGAGCGTTTGGTGACGCTCGGCAAGCGCGACACGCTTCACGCGCGCCGCCATGCCGCCCGCGTGATCCGAGACAAGGACGTTCTCAGCAAGGTATTCAACGAGTTGGCGCCTCGCTACGCCGAGCGTCCGGGCGGCTACACGCGCATCATTCGTCTCTCGGCCCGCGCCGGTGACCGCGCCGAGATGGCCGTCATCGAGATGGTAGGCGCGGCCAGCTCGTCGGACTAACAGGGTGCCGGCAACGGCACGAGCCTTTCAGCACCTTGTTGAGCAGCTGTTCTTGGGCCGTTAGCTCAGTTGGGAGAGCGCCGGCCTCGCATGCCGGAGGTCGGGGGTTCGAGTCCCCCACGGTCCACTGAGGAGGGGCGGAGTCGGAAATCTGTCCGCCGTGTCCGCGGCGGCGTGGGGCCATCTGCTGCGTTAGCGCTCCTCGACGATGCTTTGCATCGCCTGCGTCGCGCCGCCTTGCAGCTGACCCCACGGCGCTCGCGGTCACGACGAACATCTTTCCAACACCGCCCCTCCGATTTTCTTCGCCTCGTAGCTAACCGACGGTGCTCGTTTGGGCCATCGTCAATCCCCTACCTGTGCGCAAAGCGGGCAGCGAAGGCGCCGCAGGCGCCGAGAGGCCGGGGGTGGGAGGCGGGAAATCAATGAATACAGGTGGTCCCAAGCTACTGTGGGCGGTGGGCGAAGCCCGGGTTGAGCTTTTCTGATTCCCGCTGCCCGTTCTTTTTGATTTCCCGCCGCCCGCCCCCGGCCTGTCGCTGCCTACGGCAGCTCCCTGCCCGCTTTGCGCGTAGGTGTCGGATGGCGGGGTGGAGTGCAGGCCCCCATCAAAAAACTAAGAACACGGGGTTTCTGCCGCCTGGGTCCCGGGCGCTGAAGACACGGAGATGAACCTCGCCGTTGTCGACGGCTTGTCGTTGGACCGGCGTGAGTTGGAGGATTCCGTCGCTGTTCACGGCTCCGGGGGCGGCGACGCGGGCGAAGGCCGGACCATTTTCGCCGATGTGGAGAGTAGCGCCGTAGGCCTGATCCGGCGGCACGCCGACGAGCGAGAAGTCGAACGCCAGGGTGTTGCGGACGGAATCAAAGACGAACGTGGCGCGGCCGAGAGGCGGCGTGTCCGTGGCAGGTGTGAGGTTCACTCGGGCCAAGAAGGTCAGGGGCGGGGGCGCGGCGCCGTTGACCAGCGGCGGGGTGACGGCCGGGGCACGGCGGTGGTCGGTGCTTTGCTCGAAGGCGAAGGCCAAGGATACGAGCTCGGTATCGGAGAGCGGGCGGCCGAGGATCTCCAGGCCGACGGGTAGCAGGTCGGGGGTGAAGCCGGCCGGGACGGTGATCGCCGGCAGTCCGGAATTGGGGGCGAGAGAGCAGTTGCTGCCCCGCTGCGGTTCGCCGATGCGGCTCGGGCGGCTCACCAATGTCGGGTACAGGAGGGCGTCGAGGTCGTTGTCGTCCATCACCTGCACGACGGCGGCCCGCAGGATCGTGCGCCAGGCGAGGGCGGCGCGATAGTCTGCGCCGTCGCGTGTCCCGACGCGCTCGCGTAGCCGGAAGCGCGCCTCGAGTGCCTGGTGATAGAGACCGCGCTCGAGCACCTCGGTGAGGGACGTCACCGGTGCGCCGGGGTTTGCCGCCAGATAGTCGATGAAGTCGTGCTTGAACTCATAGTTGATCACCGACGCCTTGCGGGTCAGATCCTGGAGGCCGGGCACGGTAACGTCGATGATCTCCGCCCCTTGAGCGGCGATGTGGGCGATGGCCTCGTCCACGACCTGTAGGACGGCGCCTACGGCGGCGCTGCCTTCGAACAGTGCGTTGAGTTTGCCGAAGCGGGCGCCGCGCAATGATGTCGCATCGAGGGAATCCGAAAAGCTCGTCAGCTCGTAGTCGTCGAGGATCGAGGTCGCCGGATCATCAGGATCGGCTCCGAAGGTTGCATCGAGCACGATCGCCAGGTCGGTCACGCTGCGGGCCAGCGGTCCCCCCACGTCCTGGGTATGCGAGAGGGGGATGATCCCCGAGATGCTCGACAGGCCCTTGGTCGGCCTCAGGCCGACAAGGTTGTTGTGCGACGCCGGGATGCGGATCGACCCGCAGGTGTCGGAGCCCATGCCGACGGCGGCAAAGGACGCGGCGATGGCGGCGCCGGTTCCGCCGCTCGACCCGCCGGGGTTTCTCGCCAGATCGTAGGGGTTCAACGTTTGGCCGCCGA